>NZ_JAAKUM010000009.1:0-182092 GCF_049175135.1 Aeromonas sp. 600724
CCGATGCGGTACATAGGGGGTTCTGAGTAGAAAAATGCTAGTTGAAAATGTGTAAACCTATTTCAGGACTAGACATGAGCCCCGCGAATTTCCCCTGCTGGCGGCATCTTTGGCAATCGATTTCCTCATTGGCAGATCGTGCTGGTTTACATGGTGTAAGTAGTTACTTCCGCCTTGGTACAGGTGTACGCCGAGATTTTTTTGCACTTACAGCTGAAACTTTAATAAAATAGGACTGGTTAGACCTCTTTACAGGCAATGAATCACATAGGGATCGAAACATGAAAGTTGTCGATTTTCTGAAGCGCAAGCGCGAAATTTTGGCGCAGCACCCCTTTGAGCTCAAGGATTGGCTCTCACCGGCGATCCGCGACTACTGGCGTGAGTTTCAGCAAAAGGCACATCTTCACCCTTTGCTGGGTCGTGTACTGGACTTGCAAACCGAGACCCAGAGCGAGCAGCAACAGGATGCAGCAACCGTGGCACGGGTGGCCAACGGTCAGCCTGCCGTGGCTCAGGAACCCGCTGTGGAGCTGGGAGCCGAGGCTGCCGAGCTCTATGCCGCCCTGCAGGCTCGCATTGGTGAAGAGACCCATGTGGGCGAGTGGCTGCACGTCAGCCAGCAGATGATCGATCAGTTTGCTGCCGTGACCGGGGATCATCAGTGGATCCACACCGATCCGGAGCGCGCGGCCGCCGAGTCGCCTTTCAAGACCACCATCGCCCACGGCTTCCTGACCCTGGCGCTGCTGCCGCAGTTGACCGGCTCGGTCGATGAGGCCACCCCCGAGTTCCCGACCGCCCGCATGGTGGTGAACTTCGGGCTGGATCAGGTACGTTTCCCGTACCCCATCAAGGTGGACAGCAACATCCGCGCCCGCACCAAGCTGGCCCGGGTCACCCCCATCAAGGGTGGGCTGGAGCTGCTCAAAGAGATCAAGGTGGAGATCGAAGGGATCCGTCGCCCGGGTTGCGTCATCGAGTCGGTGACCCGCATCTACTTCTGAGCCCCTCATCGGTATGAATGGTGAAACGGGCCCGCTGTCGTGTGCAACGAACAGCGGGCCCGTTTTTTTGCCTGTTTGTTGCAAGGTCTGAGGCGTCAGCCATCGCGCGCCGACCCCAGCTTGATATGACTCACAAAACGGTGCGCCGTGCAGTTAGCCAGCTCTCATTTTGGCGAGTTGGCCGCGTGAGGCGATAGCATGTTATGCCACTATTGGCTTCTTACTCCCGATCCTGGAGACAATAGTGCCCATCAATAACAAGATTATTCTGCCACTGCTGCTGAGCCTCGCCATCCTGCTGATCCCGACCCACTGGATCCCGCTGGAGGGGATCACCGTCATCGAGCAGCGGGTCGTGGCTATTTTCGTGCTGGCCGCCCTCTGCTGGATCCTGGAGCCCATCCCTATCTTCGCCACCTCGGTGCTGATCATCGTGCTGGAGCTGCTGTTGCTCTCCGACAAGGGGCTCTGGTTCATGACTGCCGACAAGGCCGAACCGGGGTTTGGTGAGCTGCTCAAGTCCACCGAGGTGATGGCGACCTTTGCCTCGCCGGTCATCATGCTGTTTCTCGGCGGTTTTTTCCTCGCCATTGCGGCGACCAAATACCATCTGGACGTCAATCTGGCGCGGGTGTTGCTGCGCCCGTTTGGTCAGGATCCCCGGATCGTCATGCTGGGGCTGATGTTGATCACCGCCACCTTCTCCATGTTTATGAGCAATACCGCCACCACCGCCATGATGCTGGCCATCCTTACCCCTGTGCTGGCGGCATTTCCCGACAAGGACCCGGCCAAAGTCGGCTTTGTGCTGGCCATTCCGCTGGCGGCCAACCTCGGCGGGATCGGCACTCCCATCGGTACTCCGCCCAACGCAGTGGCCCTCAAATACCTGACCGGCGAGCATGCCATCTCGTTCGGTCAGTGGATGGGATTTGCGGTGCCCTTTGTGGTGTTGCTGTTGCTGCTTGGCTGGTTCCTGCTGGGGCGCTTCTTCCCGAGTTCCCTCAAGCGGATGGATCTCAAGATTGAGGGGCGCTTTATGCAGACCCCCCGCGCCTGGGTGGTCTACCTCACCTTTATCACCACCATAGTACTCTGGCTGCTGGGGGATCTGCACGGCATGAGCTCCTACGTGGTCGCCATGATCCCGGTGGCAGTGTTCCTGACCACCGGCATCATCACCAAGGACGATCTGCACAAGATCTCCCTCGATGTGCTCTGGCTGGTCTCGGGTGGTATCGCGCTGGGGCTGGCGCTGGAGGACTCCGGGTTGGCCGAGCGGCTCATCACCCACATTCCGTTCCACGAATACTCCACGCTGGCGGTGCTGATTGGTGCCTGTCTGCTGGCAGTGGTGATGGCCAACTTCATGTCCAACACCGCAACCGCCAATCTGTTGCTGCCACTGGTGGCGGCACTGGCGGTCAGCATGCCGGAGCTGGCCGAGTGGGGCGGCAGCCACACCTTGATCCTGGCGGTCACCATTTCGGTTTCGCTCGGGATGTCGCTGCCCATCAGTACCCCGCCCAATGCGCTGGCCCACGCCACCGGTCTGGTGGAGAGTCACCAGATGGTGCGCATCGGCGTCATCATGGGGTTGGTCGGCACCCTGCTGGCGATGGTATGGATCTACCAGATTGCCGCCTGGGGGCTGATCTAGCGAGCCTGTCTGCCTAAAGCAAAGAGGAGCCGAATTGGCTCCTCTTTGCGTGTTGGGGATCCGGGGCTAGAAACTGACGCCAAGGCTGAGCAGGTGTCTTAATTCGCTCTCGCGGGGTTCCGGGCTGCCTGTGTCGACAAGGATGTCAGCATCTTCCCAATTCAGCTCACTCGACCAGGAGAGGCGCAGATGGTCATTGAAGTAGTAGCGCAACCCTATGCTGCCTTTCAGGTCCTGATTACGGGTGACATAGGGGGAGGGTTGTGCCAGATATTTCAGATAGCGCCCCTGGCTGAACAGTTCCATTTTCTCCTGCCAGAGGGAGAAAGGTTGGCGATAATCCCAGTTCAGGCCAGCGAAGGGGTAGTCTATGACCCGTTCACCCAGAAAAACGCCGGTGATCTTGCTATCTTCACGGAAGTAGAGCCGACTTAGCCCCCCTTGGGCCATCAGCTCCAGTCGGCGGCGCTTGTCGTTCCAAAAGCGATAGCCAGGCCCCGAGCCATAGTCCATGTAGAGATAGCGATCTTTATCCAGCATGTCATATTCGGCATCGAGTGAGGTACGCAAGAACCACTGCTGGTTGAAGAAGTAGTCCAGCGTAGGGTTGAGCTGATAATCATGGCTGTCGGTGACGTTGTCAGCGGTCTCATAGGTGTATTCACCGGAGAAGCTGTAACGCCAGTCCAGATTGGCCAGCTCGCTTTTCCACTTGAGGTTGACGTTGTTGGTCTGCTTGTCATTCTGTTTGAGTTTGACATTGAGATCGCCGCTGCCGGTCCAGAGCCAGGCGTTGCGTTCATCCTGGTCATCCTCGAACAGCTTGAGCCCACCCTTTGCCGTCGCCTTGGGTTTGTCCTCTTTATCGATACGCCAGCGTTTGATGGCCTCTCGCTGGACGGTGACTGCGCCGCTGTAGGGAAGGGCGATGCGCACCGACTGTTCGGTCACCTCCTCGATGTTGCCGGTCAGACGATCGCCATTGTTCATCCAGAGAATGTCCTTGGCCCACAAGGAGTGACAGACCAACAGGAGCAGGAGGGGCAGGAATTTCATGAGGTAAGGTGACTCCGGTGCGACTCGGGCGCTGGTGACTTAACCACTGACAAGTTGGCTGCTGATGGGGCGGGGCAGGCCATTTTTGCTCTCCAGCGCCGCCGTCACCTCATCCTGCATCACGTCAGGTGCACTGATAAAGCTCTCTATGGCCGGAGATAGCACCAGCGGGGCGCCATTTTCAAGCTCCTCTTCGGTGCGGGAGAGCGGGGAGTGCACCTCCAGCCAGCGCCTACCATCCGGTTCGATGGCGACCTTGACCGGTTGATTGATGACCCGCACCGGCGTGCCGATCGGCACAATCTTGAACAGGGCCTCAATATCGTCAGGTCGCAGCCGGATGCAGCCTGCACTTACCCGCAGGCCAACGCCAAAATCCTTGTTGGTGCCGTGGATCAGGTAGTCGCGCTTGCCATAGCCAAGGCGCATGGCGAACTTGCCGAGGGGATTCTCCGGGCCGGGGGGCACCACGGCGGGCAGGGTGATCCCTTTTTGCTCCAGCCAGGATTTGCGCACCATGGGGCCGGGAACCCAGGTCGGGTTGGGATTCTTCTCGATGACGGTGGTGGTCATCTCGGGTGTTTCGCGGCCGATATCGCCAATCCCGATGGGCAGCACGATGACCTCGTTCTTCCCTTTGGGGAAGTAGTAGAGGCGCAGTTCGGGCAGATTGATGACGATCCCCTCGCGAGGCACATCAGGCAGCAGCATCTGGGTGGGCAGCGTCAAGCGGGTGCCCGGCTTGGGTAAATAGGGGTCTACACCCGGATTTGCTTCAAGCAGCGCCAAAAATCCAATTTGTGTATTTTTGCCAACCAGCTCCAGATGTTCATTCTGCTGGATGATGTAATCCTCCAGCTCACCGATTAGGCGACTCCCGGCAGGTGGCAGCGGGTAGCGTTTGGCCTCTGCCGGCGTGGCGCAGAGCAGGATCGCTGCCAGCAGCAGGGAAAGGGCGGGCGTTATGGAGAGGGGTATGAGTTTCGGCAATCGCATAAGGAGATCCATCAGTTCAATCGGGGCGGAACATCATCAACACAGCCGCCAGGATGGCGCGATTGTTCCTCAATCAGCCCATGATTACCAGCTTGCCGCGCACCCGCAATGATTTGGGGATACATAGGAAACCAGCCAAAATCGGCATCACCCATAAATTTGAGTGCCAAGCAGGAAAAAGAGGCGCCTCATGGCAATGGGGGAATATCACGACGTGGATAATGGCCGGGTGTGCGAGCGGGTGGATACAGAGCCATACAAGAGTGGCCTCGCAACGCAGGCCGTGCGTGAAGCATTGTGAGCCTGCTCTCAGATAGCTGATTCAGCCATTTGATATATAAGAAATTTATGTTGCATCCTCGGCCCAGCTTGGGTAAAACTCTCTCCCCACGGAGAGATGCCGGAGTGGCCGAACGGGATTGACTCGAAATCAATTGTGGCAGCAATGCCACCCAGGGTTCGAATCCCTGTCTCTCCGCCACATACCAAGCCCAAGCAATTAGATTGCTTGGGCTTTTTCGTTTCGTGTGATGCCTGATATGCCATCTGATGTTGGCTGGCTTGAAGCGTCCCCTCTATCGACCACCTGTTAGTCGACTCGAGCCCATATCGAGATGTCTTATCGTCGTGCAATAGGGGCCCCCTTTTACTTGCCCGATCGCCTATCGGTTGCAAGGTTGGCCCCAACGGCTTGCTCGCCAGTCATGATGGCGACACAATGGAGTCCCTTTGGCTGGCCGCTCGCAGCTGGGGCTCGTGGCCGAATGGCCAGCGATAGTATGAGCGCGCCCGAGTGTTATGGGCCGGTGACAACGGGAAACATGGCGAGAACAGGAGCAAAAGAGGATGAGGGAAGGGCTTGAATGGTGCTGGCTCAATGAACCGGCCGAATGGCACAAAACAAGCGACGGCTTGCTGGTGGTAACGGACAAGCAGACCGATTTTTGGCGCAGCACCTGGTATGGTTTCGAGCGCCACAGTGGGCATCTCTATGGCTGTGAGGTCGAGGGTGAATTTACCTTTCAGGTCTGTGTCGAAGGGGAGTTCACCACCCTCTACGATCAGGCGGGGTTGATGTTGCTGCAAGACGAGGCGCACTGGCTCAAAGCGGGGATAGAGTACAACGATGCCCAACCGATGATCGGCAGCGTGCTCACCAATCTGCGATCTGACTGGGCCACCGGTATTTTCAGCGGCAATCCGCGCCGTTTCTGGCTGCGCCTGACCCGGCTGGCCGATTGTCTGCGTCTGCAATACTCCACCGATGGCGAGGTGTGGCCACTGCTGCGGCTCGCTCCGTTCCCGCCTGGCGAGCGCTGCTTTATCGGAGTGATGTGCTGCACCCCCGAGCGACAGGGGTTGGCGGTGCGTTTTTCGGATCTGCGCCTCACGCCGCCCCTTGGCAAGGCACTGCATGATTTGAGCTAGCCAGCCCATGGCTGGCATTGCGTGTCAACCGGCAGAGTGAACAATGCCATCGGCCCGCAGCGTCAGTTGCAGGGTCTATCGAGCGGGAGGGGCGTTGCCCTCCCGCTTTTTTATGCCGGTAGGTCGGGAATGGCGGGTGGCTGTGATGGGCAAGCCTTGGCAAGCAACGTCGAAAAGCATGCGGTATGCGATGTAGCGACAACAAGTTGCCGGAACTGGGATCTCGATCGGGGCAACAGGACTTTTGTCCTGCAAGGGGCGAGGGGGCGGGGGCTAGGATGCCCTCATCCACACGAGTCAAACTGGAGCACAACAACAATGACCGCTCATATCAATGCCAACCCGGGCGATTTCGCCGAGACCGTCATCATGCCGGGAGACCCGCTGCGGGCCCGCTATATCGCCGAGACCTTTCTGACCGACGCGCGCGAGGTGACCAATGTGCGCAACATGCTGGGCTACACCGGCTACTACAACGGCCAGCGCATCTCGGTGATGGGCCACGGCATGGGGATCCCCTCCATGGTGCTCTACGCCCACGAGCTGGTGAATGACTTCGGCGTCAAGCGCATCATCCGCATCGGCAGTCTGGGGGCGACCCAGCGCCACGTGCAGATGCGTGACGTCATTCTGGCGCAGGCGGCGGGCACCGACTCCCCGACCAACGCCAAGCGCAGCGCCGGTTACCAGATGGCCACCTCGGCCGACTTCGCCCTGCTGCACAAGGCGTTTACCAAGGCGCAGGAGAAGGCCATTCCGGTCAAGGTGGGCAATATTTTCACCGGCGATCTCTATTACGATCCGGACGAAAACCTCATTCCGGCGCTGGAGAAGTTCGGCGTGCTCGGCATCGACATGGAGGTGGCCGGTCTCTACGGGCTGGCCCATCAGCAGGGGATCGAGGCGCTCGCCATCCTGACTGTCTCCGACCACTGCCTGACCGGTGAAGAGACTACCGCAGAAGAGCGGCAACTCTCCTTCAACCAGATGATCGAGCTGGCGCTGCACACCGCGCTGTAAGCGCCGCAGTCCGCCCACCCCTGCACGCACCCTGACCCCAAGAGAGATCCAATATGAACAATAAGCTCTCCCTCACTGCCATCAGCTTCCTGGCCAACTTTGTGATGGCCGGTTTTGCGACCCAGTTCGGCATGCTGATCGACCCCATCGCCGCCAAGTTCGGCGCCGACGTCAATCATGTGGCCTCCATCTTCTCCCTGCTCAACGGCGGGGCGCTGGCGGGCACCATTGCCGCCTTCTTCCTTATCGAGAAGGTGGGGCTCAAGCGGATGACCCTGCTCTGCTACGGCCTGATCGCGCTGGCGGCGGCTTCGCTCCATCTGACCGGCTCGCTCTATGTGGTGATGGCTGCCATGACGGTGATCGGCCTTTGTGGCGGGGTGGGACTCTGCATTGCAGGGACGCTGGTGGTGAGCGTCTGGCAGGCGCGGATGCAGAGCACCATGCTGGTGGTGCAGGATGCCACCTTCAACGTGGCCGGGGTGGTCTTCCCGCTTATCACCACCTACACCCTGACTCACGCCATGGCGTGGAGCTGGAGCTATCTGGCGGTGGGCGTGGTGGCGCTGGCGACCATGCTGGTGGCGGTGCTGACCAACTTCCGCAGCTGCGAGGCGGGTGGCGAGAGCGCAGGCAACGAGCACTCGGAGTGGAACCTCGGCATCATCAGCGGCGGGTTGGGGCTCTTTCTCGGCATGCTGGCGCTCTACACCTTCCTCACCTGGGCGCCCATGTTCGTGAAGAACAAGTTCGGCATCCCCTTCGAGGAGGCGGGCAATATCATCACCCAATACTGGACGGCTGCCCTGCTCGGCGCACTGGTCTCCACCGCCATCGTGACCCGCATTGCGATCCGAACCTTCCTGCTGGTGATCATCACCCTGGCGATGGGGATGACGGCGCTCATCGTTACCACCGATAACCTGAGCCAGTTGCCATACCTCACCTATGGTTACGGCTTTGTCTGCGCGGCGCTCTACAACGCCTTTATCGCCTACGGGGTGTCGTTTGTGCGCCAGGCGTCGAGCAAGAACGTCTCCTACATCCTCATCAGCGGCAGCGCGGGGGCCATGTTCAGCCCGGCCATCAGCGCCATGTTCGAGCAGGTGATCGGCTTGCAGGCGGTGATGTACGCCATCCCGCTTATCTACGCCGTGATCCTCGCCATGCTGGTAGCCTCGCTGCGCATGGCCCGGCCTCAGCCCTGTCTCGCCTGAGCGGGGGAGTAAACAGCAAGAGGGGCGGTATAAACCGCCCCTCTTTTTTGTTGCTGTTCCGCTTGTTGCTGCTCAGTCGGCAACTGAGGCCTGCGACTTATGGCTGCTCCAGAAAGGCCTTGAGCCCCGCCAGATCACGGATCTGCAATCCCTCTTCGCCGCGCTCCACCAGACCCTTCTCCATCAGCTCTTTCACCGCCCGCCGGTAGACCCGGTCGGTCGTGCCGAAGCGTTCCGCCTCCTGATACCCCTTGCGAAAGCCGCTCACCGGGTTGTGGTGGCAGTGGCTGTGATAGAGGTCGAGGGCGATGTTGTAGCTGATGGGGTAGAGCATGCGGCAGGTGAAGATATCCACCGTGTCCTGATAGTCGATGGCAATGGCGGTGGCAAAGAAGAGCGCCACCTTGGGGTGGGCGACCAGCGCCTGCTCCAGCTGCTCGCCGTCGATGCGGGCCACTTCCAGCGGCTCCTCGGCGATGATGTCGAGCTGGCAGCGGTAGCCGGTGAAGAACTCCATCTCGCCAAACAGCTGGTTGTCGCACTCCAGGGTGCCGAGCTGAAAGCGGCGGCCATTCATGGCGGTGTGGCCCATGGCGATGCGGCCGCCCGGTACCAGCACCAGATCCCGCAATAGCTCCCCCTGACGCATCAGGGGCTCCCCCTCGGGGATCAGATGCTGCTCCGTGATGCAGGATTGCACTACCTGCACGATAAGATCATGACTGGCCTGCCAGTGGGGCTGAAAGCGTCCCTTGAGAAGGGGTTTGAGTTGCATGGGATTTCGAGTCGTCGCCAAACAGAAACGACTATTACACACCCTTGCATACGGATATGCCAGTTTTGTACCGCAAAGTGGGGCTTACTGGTGTAGAAGTGCAATCTGGAAGCATAAAAAAGCGCCCGAAGGCGCTTTTTCATTGAGCGGTGGTCAGCAAGGGTTAGCTAATCAGGGTGGCCCACAGGTCATACTCGTCGGATTCGTCGATCCGCACCTTGACCATGTCGCCCGGCTTGAGGCCGGTTTCGCCGTTGAGGTAGACCAGACCATCGATCTCCGGCGCATCGGCGAAGGAGCGGCCAGTGGCACCCTCTTCATCCACTTCGTCGATGATGACGGTCATCTCCTGACCCACTTTGCGGGCCAGCTTGCGGATGGAGACCTGCTGTTGCAGCTCCATAAAGCGCTGGAAGCGCTCTTCCTGAATCGCTTCCGGTACCGGATCCGGCAGCTTGTTGGCCAGCGCCCCTTCGACCGGGCTGTATTTGAAGCAACCGACCCGATCCAGCTCCGCCTTGTCGATAAAGTCCAGCAGCATCTGGAAATCTTCCTCGGTCTCGCCCGGGAAGCCGACGATAAAGGTGGAGCGCAGGGTGATCTGCGGGCAGATCTCGCGCCACTTCTGGATCCGCTCCAGGGTGCGCTCGACCGAACCCGGGCGCTTCATCAGTTTGAGGATGCGCGGGCTGGCGTGCTGCAGCGGGATGTCGAGGTAGGGCAGGATCTTGCCATCACGCATCAGCGGGATGACGTCATCCACGTGCGGGTAGGGGTAGACGTAGTGCAGTCGCACCCAGATATCGAGCTTGGCCAACTCTTCGCACAGGGCGACCATGCTGGTCTTGACCGGCATGCCGTCGTAGAAACCGGTGCGGTGCTTCACATCGACGCCGTAGGCGGAGGTGTCCTGGGAGATCACCAGCAGCTCCTTCACGCCGGCCTCTTTCAGACGCTTGGCTTCGGCCAGCACGTCGCCGATGGGGCGGCTCACCAAATCCCCGCGCATGGAGGGGATGATGCAGAAGGTGCAGCGGTGGTTGCAGCCTTCGGAAATCTTCAGATAGGCGTAGTGGCGCGGGGTCAGCTTGACGCCGTGGGCCGGTACCAGACTGGTGAAGGGGTTGTGCTGCGGCTTCTCCACATATTTGTGGACGTGACCCAGCACCTCTTCATAGGCGTGGGGGCCGGTGATCTCGAGCACCTTGGGGTGGATCTCGCGGATCTGGTTCTCTTTGGCACCCAAGCAGCCGGTGACGATCACCTTGCCGTTCTCGGCTAGTGCTTCGCCGATCGCTTCCAGCGACTCTTGCACCGCGCTGTCGATAAAGCCGCAGGTGTTGACGACGACCAGCTCGGCATCGTCATAGCTGGGCACCACATCGTACCCTTCGGTACGCAGCTGGGTCAGGATGCGTTCTGAATCGACCAGGTTTTTGGGGCAACCCAAGGAGACGAATCCTACTTTGGGGGCCTGTTTTGTGTTGGACATCGCTCAATCACTCTTAGGTGGCTCTTCTTTAAGGGCGCGGATTTTACCGGAATGGTTAACCAAAAACTATACAGCCAGCATGGCAGAACCTAACAATATCTCCGAGTGGGCAGGATTGGGCCGTGCGAATAGCGGCTGATGGTGGAGCCCTGACTGGCGCGCAGTCCCTGCTGCACAGGTTTGTGGCTGGCAATATGCATTGCTGACTTATTAGTCAATTTCGCGGTCTGTGGCTGGGAACCCTGTCACGGGTGCCCCTATACTCCCATCATGGTGATCCGGTGGAGAAGGCAATGGAAAGTTCATTTGGCGAAAGAATGCAGAATCTGCACGCTACGCTACGCGAGCGTTTTGACAAGCTGAGTCGGGTGGCCATTGCGATTTACGATCCCCATACCGATCAGCTCAAGACCTTCGCCCACAGCACCGAGGGGCCCTCGCCGCTGGTGCAGTATGAGGTGAAGCTGAGCGATGTTCCCTCCTTGCGCTATCTGGCGGAGCACAAGCACCCCCGGGTGCTTGGCAATCTCGATGCCCTGCGTGGTTCCGCGTCGGAACACAGCCGCAAGCTGCTGGAGGCGGGCTATGCCTCCAGCTATACCGAGCCGCTGTTGTTCAACAGCAAGCTGTTTGGTTTTCTGTTTTGCGATGCCATGGAGCCGGGCTATTTCGATGAGTCGATCCAAAGCGAGCTGTCGGCCTATGCCCAGATGTTGTCCGCCATCATTGCGGTGGAGTTCTTCTCTATTCAGACCCTCGGCGGCGCGCTGACCACGGCACGGGAGTTCAGTCGCTATCGGGATGAGGAGACCGCCAACCATCTGCATCGGATGTCGGCCTACTCCCGACTGATCGCCAAGACGCTGGCCCCGACTTGCGGGCTGAGCGACGAGGAGGTGGAGTTTGTCTACCTCTTCTCCGAGCTGCACGACATCGGCAAGATCGCGGTGCCGGATGCCATTTTACTCAAGCCGGGCAAGCTGACCCCGGAAGAGTTCGAGATCATGAAGGTTCACACCAGCAAGGGGCGAGAGATGATCAGCCTGATGATCAATGAGTTTGGCCTCGATGGCATTCACCACACCGATATGCTGACCAACATCATCGCAGGCCATCATGAGCGTTTTGATGGCACCGGTTATCCGCTGGGCCTGGCGGGGGAGGCGATCCCGCTGGCGGCGCGTATCGTGACGGTGGCTGATGTTTTTGATGCCCTGACCAGCGAGCGCCCCTACAAGCAGGCCTGGCCGTTCGAGACGGCGTTTGCCTATCTGGAGGAGCATGCCGGCAGCCAGTTTGATCCCACCTGTGTCGCTGCGGCCCTGCACAACAAGGCCGAGTTTTATGCCATCTATCAGCAGTATCAGGATCCCGCCAGTTCATCAGGTGTGGCGGCCAGTGGCGCAGAGCCGGGTTGAGCGCGTGTGATGAGCGTAAGGGGGAAAGAGGCGGTTCAAGCATGACGAGGAATAAATAGAGAGGGGGCACCAGCAGGTGCCCCCTCTCTTTTATGCTCTTCTCGATTTCACGCGCCCTTATTTTGCCGACCTTGTATCTGCGGCTATGGCGTTTGCGCTCAGGTTACTTTTTGGGAGTCGGTTCGCTGATTTGATAGAGGTGATCCGTGCAAGCGCTGGAGCAGCCACAGGGGCGCACCTCTTTATCTTCCCTTTTCTGGGCAAGCTGGTATTGGCGCCACCAGATGATGGAGCCCATAGCCAGGATCAGCACGAATGAGGCGAGCAGGCTCAATAACCAGATGGACATGATCTCTTCTCCCTGATGGTGATGACATGCACGGCGATGGCATCAGTGATGATAGCAGCAACCGCCCTGCTGGTTGGCGCCCTCACTGCCGTGGCAACAAGTATGGCCTTGTCGTGAGCTCTCTGCCTGATTGCCACCACTGGCGCAGCAGTGATCGGAACCACTGTTGCACCCACCGTGACAATGGGGGTGGCCTGCGCCGACGGGCTGGATGGCATGGATAGTCGCCTTGCTCTGATGACGACGAGACGGACGGCCCTGACTTGCCTCGGTAAGAGGTTGCAAATTGGTGGGGGCTAGCAGCGCGGGCAGCGGCAGGCGGGCAGAGCGACACTGCAGCACCCGGATATTGACCGCCAGCAGGCGCCCCAGCATTCGCTCGCCGATATTGCGCACCACCACCTGACCCACCTGATGATGGGCGAGGGCGTCGAGCAGCGCTTGCTTGCCGTGGCAGCCTTCGGCGGCGGCCGGATTGGGCAGGGTGGCGATAACGTTCCCTTCGGGGTTAAGAATTTGCAGCTGCTCGGCACGGGTAAAGTGGCCAGCCAGCAACCCCTGACTCAGCATCAGGGCGCTGTTGCAGAGGGTGGTGGTCATGGTTGTGACAGCATTCATGTCGGCTCTTCTCCACTGGTTGGGTGGTCGGGCTCGGCGGGTTGCATCATCAATGCCTTGCCCAGACTCAGACACTCCACCACCTTGTAGCGCCCTTTTTTCAGGATATTGGCCAGGGTCTGGCGGGAAACCCCCATCACCAGGGCGGCCTCCTGCTGTTGCATTCCTTGAAGGTCGACGAGGCGCAGTGCCTCGAACTCGTCAGGGGCCAGCGTGACCTGTTCCAGCTGATGCATGGGGCGGCCGTTGGGTTTGAAGCAGCTGTTGGCGGGGCGGCCACAGATCTGGCGGGCAATCTTGGGTCTTGGCATGGTGGCTCCTAATTGGCATAAGCCATTTATACGCTCATATGTGGCATATGCCAATAATTTTATCTGATGCAGAGGGTAGCGCCAGTGCTGTTTACGGCAGAGGGGGGTAAAGAGGGGGAGGAGGAATACTAACAAAAGCAGGGAAGGTGGCTGAAACGAATCAGGCCCGAACATGGTTCGGGCCTGCGGTTTTGCAGAGGATGGTCGGGCTATCCGGCGAGCTTACGCCTGTTCGGCCTCGGCCACTGGAGCTGCGCTCTCGCTACCGTTGGCGAAGCGATCCGCCCACAGGGCAATCACGCCGTCACCGGTGACGTTGCAGGCGGTGCCGAAGCTGTCTTGCGCCAGATAGAGGGCGATCATCAGGGCGATGGAGGCCTCACCGAAACCGAGCATGGAGGTGAGCAGGCCCAGCGCCGACATCACGCCACCACCCGGTGCGCCCGGGGCTGCGATCATGATCACCCCCAGCATCATGATGAAGGGGAGCATGGTCTCGATGCCCGGAATGGCCAGATGCTCGGAGAGGAACATCACCGCGGTGGCACAGGTGACCAGGGTAATGGTGGAGCCACAGAGGTGAATGGTGGCACACAGCGGTACGGTAAAGTTGGCGATGCCGTCGCTGACCCCGTTGTTCTTGCTCGACTGCAGCGCGACCGGAATGGTGGCGGCGCTCGACATGGTCCCCAGCGCGGTGAAGTATGCGGGCAGCATGTTCTTGATGAGCTGGGCTGGTGAGCGGCCAAGGGCCAGACCGGTACCCACGAACAGCACGGATAGCCAGATCCAGTGCATCAGGATCGCCATCACCAGCACCACGCCGAAGGTTTTCAGGGTGGCGAATACGGTGCCTTCTACCGTCATCTCGACAAAGACACCGGCGATGTAGAACGGCAGCAGCGGGATGATCACCTTGGCCAGCAGGCGGTCGATGATGTCACGGCCCTGATCGGCGACACGGCGCAGATCGGTGGCCTGGGTGGCGCTGATGCCAATGCCGAACACGAAGGCGGCAGCCAGTGCCGACATCACGCCAAACAGCGGCGGGATCTCGAGATTGACATAGGAGGCGAGCTTGATGGCTGTGGCCGTGGTGGGCTCGGCGGCGGTGGTGAACTGCGGGATCAGGTGGCTCGCCACGGTAAAGGCGAACAGCCCCGCCAGAATGGTAGAGCAGTAGGAGAGGGCCACGGTTTTGCCCAGCAGCTTGCCGGAGTTTTTCGGCAGGCTGGCGATGCCGCTCATGATGAAGAACAGAATGATGAGCGGAATTGTGAAGGTGATCAGCTGACCTATCACTGTCTTGGCCGTAAACAGCACGCGCGCCACCCACTCAGGGGCGTAGAGACCGAGCAAGAGACCGGCAAGGATGCCAGCAATGAGTTTCAGGACAAGTTTCATAAGGAAATCCGGAGTTGGTTGTATTGTCTGTTTTGTTATTAAATTTTGATATTAATCGAACTTTTTAACACGTAAGCCGTGTTATGTCTGCCTTTTATGCGTTAATGCCGAGTTAAATATTGTCGATAGCCAAGATCGCCGACTAGCAGCCGGCTTGGCATTGAATGGGAAAATCCGTGATGAATTAGCCCGTTAGGTGGCCTGATGATCGCCGCGCAGCAACATGACGTACTGGTTGGCATATTGACTTGCGGAGTCTGAGGTGCTGGCTGATACGGCTTCCATCGAAGCCAGTTGCAGCGCTACCCCGGATGAGGTGACGATTTGCTGAAGATGCGGGAGCTGCTGGTCGTGGCTCATTTCGCCGCTTGGCTGTAGGGGGAAACAGAGCGGAGCGCCCGCTTTGAGCAGGGTCGCCAGCTGTTGCAACAGGGGGACAAGAGTGGCCACGTCGCTATCAAGCGGGCGGCTCAGCCAGATGCCATCGTAAGGGAGCACCGAGTGCATCTTCGCCAGCGGGCAGACCCGCACAGCTTGCCCGGATTGCTGCGAGGCGACTTTGGCGTCAGCCAGTACCGCTTCACAGGCGGTGACCACATACCCTTCTGCACGCAGCCAGCACAGATCCTCCCCCATACCGCACTGACCATTGAGCAGGTGAGCGCCGGGTTTGAGGTGTGCCACAAAGGCAGTTCGAACGTGGGCGTGCTGGTCGTTAAATGGCCGGGAAGCGGGGATGGCGTCAGAGTGTGGCACAGGGGTTACCTCAAGCAGGGGGCGCACAGGGTAACAAATCGGGGCCTGACTGCCAAAACGCGCGGTCAGTCCCCGATTTGGATGTGAGGACGTTGCCGGAGCCTGTTAGCGGCCGCAGGCAGGTCCGTGGGGCTGGGCCAGCATGGTAAACATGCTCTCTATCAGGAAGGCTGATTCGCTCTGCAGGTCGATCCGCTCCGGAAAGTGGAGCCAGTTTATGATGTAGCCATCTAGGGTACAGTGGAGCAGGGTGGCTGCACGCTGCAGGTTGAGGTTGGCAGGCAGCTGCCTCCGGCGTACCGCGTTGGCCAGGGTGGTCTCCAGGTCCCGGAAAAAGTTGGCTGACTCGCTGCGGATATGCTCGCGCAGGGAAATGGCTTCCCCCTCCAGCGATTCGAGATTGAACAGGATGGTGAACATCTGCCGCTGGGCCGGATTGTGAATGAAGCTGTGGAGCACCCCTTCGAAGAAGAGGCGCAGTTGTCCCAGCGGATCGGGCTCATCTGGGTTGAGGCAGGCATCGAGCTGGTGGGCGAGGGGGCTGCAGAGTTCCTCCCAGAGCGAAATGAAGAGTTCATCCTTGTTCTTGAAGTGCCAATAGATGGCCCCGCGGGTCAGGTCTGCCGCCCTGGCGATGTCGGTCAGGCTGGTCTTGGCCAGGCCCTGAGAGCAGAACAGATCCAGCGCCGTGCTCATGATGTGGCAGCGGGTTTGCTGCGCCTCTTCTTTGGTTCGTCTGGCCATCGAAATTTGTGCCTCATGCAAGCAAAAAGTCACTTACATACATTTATGAATGTATGTATATTGCCTCATCTTTCGACTATTTACCAACAGGGCCCATGCGGCCCTGATTGTTCATTGACTGGCAAAGGCTCAGGTGTTTCATGCATAAACATATTCTTGCTCGTTCAGTTGGTCTTGCCTTGCTGGCTACAGGCTTGCTGGCAGGTTGTGGTGACAAGGGGGGCGCACCCCAGGGACAGGGCGGCATGCCCCCCGCGGCGGTCAACGTGGTGACCCTGCAGAGCGGCCCGTTGATGTTGACCACCGAGTTGACCGGCCGCAGCGCCCCGTTGCGGGTGGCTGAAGTGCGTCCGCAGGTGAGCGGCATCATCCTCAAGCGCCTCTTTACCGAGGGGAGCGATGTGAAGGCGGGCGACCTGCTCTATCAGATCGATCCGGCTGTCTATCAGGCGGCGGTTGCCAGCGCCAAGGCCAATCTGGCCAAGGCAGAGGCCAACGAGCAGAGTGCCCGTCTCAAGGCACAGCGCTATCAGGAGCTGCTAAAGGTCAAATCCATTAGCCGTCAGGACTATGACGACGCCGACGCCAGCTGGAAGCAGGCCAAGGCCGAGATCATGGCGAGCAAGGCGGCCTTGCGCACTGCAGAGATCAATCTCGGTTACACCCGCATCACCGCCCCCATCAGTGGCCGCATCGGTAAATCCGCGGTGACCGAGGGGGCGCTGGTGACCGCCCAGCAGGCTGACAGCCTGACCGCCATCCAGCAGCTCGATCCCATGTATGTGGATGTGCGTCAGTCCACCGCCGATCTGCTGCGCCTCAAGCGACTGGTCGCCGAGGGCAAGCTGACCCAGGACAAGCAGAAGGGGGCCAGGGTGACCTTCCAGCTGGAAGATGGCTCCACTTATGGCGAAGAGGGCTCGCTGCAGTTCTCCGATGTGACCGTGGATGAGACCTCCGGCATGGTGACCCTGCGGGTGATTGTGCCCAACCCTCACCAGCTGCTGCTGCCCGGCATGTTTATGCGCGCCACCCTGCAAGAGGGAGAGCGGGCACAAGGACTGCTGGTGCCGCAAACTGCGGTGACTCGCACCCCCAATGGCGGCGCCACCGTGATGGTGGTAACCGCTGACAACAAGGTGGAGCTGCGCAACGTGCAGCTGAGCCGTGTCGTCGGCAGCAACTGGGTGGTGGAGTCAGGGCTCACCTCCGGCGAGCGGGTGATCGTGGCTGGCTTGCAGAAAGTGCGACCGGGCGCCGTGGTCAATCCCGCCGAGCAGGGTGCTGATGCACCGTCTGCTCAAGCTGCGTCCAACACCCCGGCCAACAAGTAGGATGGAGTAGTCGCCTCATGGCTCGATTTTTTATAGATAGACCCATTTTTGCCTGGGTGATCGCGCTGGTGATCATGCTGGCGGGCAGCCTGGCCATCATCAAATTGCCGGTCGCCCAGTATCCGAGCATTGCGCCGCCCGCGGTCGGTATTTCCGCCAGCTATCCGGGGGCCTCTGCCAAAACGGTGGAAGACTCGGTCACCCAGATCATCGAACAGAACATGACCGGGCTGGATCACCTGCTCTACATGTCTTCCCAGTCTGACTCTGCGGGACGGGTGTCGGTGACCCTCACCTTCCAGCCGGGGACCGATCCCGACATCGCCCAGGTGCAGGTGCAGAACAAGCTGCAGCAAGCGATGTCGTTGCTGCCGCAAGAGGTGCAGCAGCAAGGGGTTCGGGTACAGAAGACCTCCAGCAGCTTCCTGATGGTCGCGGCGTTCATCTCCAACGATGGCTCGATGAACAACGACGATCTGGCGGACTATGTGGTCTCCAACATCAAGGAGCCCCTGAGTCGTCTGGACGGGGTAGGGGATATCACCTTGTTCGGCAGCCAGTACTCCATGCGGGTCTGGCTCGATCCCAACAAGCTCAACCGGGTGCAGATGACCCCGGGTGATGTGCAGGCGGCCATCAAGGCGCAGAACGCCCAGGTAGCGTTCGGCAAGCTGGGTGGTACTCCGTCGGTGGAAGATCAGCAGTTCACCGCCACCATCATGGGGCAGACCCGTCTCTCTACCGTGGAGCAGTTCAACGACATCCTGCTGCGGGTGAATCAGGATGGCTCCAAGGTACGGCTCAAAGACGTGGCCCGGGTCGAGCTAGCGGGCGAAAGCTATGACGCAGATGCGCTCTACAACGGTCAGTCTACCGCCGCGGTCGCCATCAAGCTGGCTACCGGCGCCAACGCGCTGGATACCGCCGAAAAGGTACGTGCCAAGCTCAATGAGCTGTCGGATTACTTCCCGGCCAACATGGAGATCGTCTACCCCTACGACACCACGCCGTTTGTGAAGATCTCCATCGAGGAGGTGGTGCAGACCCTGATCGAGGCGATCTTCCTGGTGTTCTGCGTCATGTATCTGTTCCTGCAGAACTTCCGCGCCACCCTGATCCCGACCATTGCGGTGCCTGTGGTACTGCTCGGTACCTTCGGGGTGATGGCGGCGTTCGGCTTCTCCATCAACACCCTCACCATGTTCGGTATGGTGCTGGCTATCGGGTTGCTGGTGGATGACGCCATCGTGGTAGTTGAGAACGTGGAGCGGCTGATGAGCGAGGAGGATCTCTCCCCGCTGGAAGCGACCCGCAAGTCGATGACCCAGATCACCGGCGCGTTGGTGGGGATCGCGTTGGTGCTATCCGCCGTGTTCGTGCCGATGGCCTTCTTCGGAGGCTCGACTGGTGCCATCTATCGCCAGTTCTCGCTGACCATCGTCTCGGCCATGGTGCTGTCGGTGCTGGTGGCGTTGATCCTGACCCCGGCCCTCTGTGCCACTCTGCTCAAGCCGATGAAACACGGCGAGTTTGGCGCCCAGCGCGGCTTCTTTGGCTGGTTCAACCGCGCCTTTGATGCCGGTACCCAGCGCTATCAGCGCGGTGTGCGCAAGGTGATCAAGCAGGGCGTGCGTTACAGCATTATCTACGGCGCCATGCTGGCGGTGCTGGCAGTGCTCTTTATGCGGATGCCCACCTCCTTCCTGCCGGAAGAGGATCAGGGGGTCATCATGTCCATGGTGCAACTGCCGGTCGGAGCTACCAAGCAGCGCACCGAGGTGGTGCTGGCCCAGATGCGTGACTACTTCCTGGACAACGAGAAGGATAACGTGGATGCCGTATTGACTGTATCGGGCTTCAGTTTTGCCGGTAGCGGTCAAAATACCGGTATGGCGTTTATCAAACTCAGGGACTGGAGCGAACGCAAGAGTCCTGATCGCAGTGCCAACGCCATTATCGGTCGCGCCATGGGCTATCTGTTCAGCATCAAGGAGGCGCAAGTGTTCGCCTTCAACTTGCCATCTATTCCTGAATTGGGGACGGCGACCGGTTTTGACTTCTTCCTGCAGGATCGTGGCGGTATCGGTCACGACAAGCTGATGGCGGCGCGTAATCAGCTGCTCGGTATGGCGGCGCAGGATCCCACACTGGTGCGGGTACGCCCGAACGGGATGGAAGATACGCCGCAACTCGATATCAAGATCGACTACGAGAAGGCGCTGGCGCAGGGGCTCTCCATCGCGGATATCAACAACACCCTGGCTACTGCCTGGGGTTCCTCCTACGTCAATGACTTCGTGGACCGTGGCCGGGTCAAGAAGGTCTATATGCAGGCGGATGCCCCCTTCCGGATGAACCCGGAAGATCTGAAACTCTGGTATGTGCGCAACAGCGCCGGTCAGATGGTGCCCTTCTCCGCCTTTGCCAGCACCGAGTGGAGCTTCGGCTCGCCGCGTCTTGAGCGTTACAACGGTGTGCCAGCGATGGAGATCGTCGGTGAAGCTGCGCCCGGCAAGAGTACCGGTGATGCAATGGCTGCCATCGAACAGATGGTGAAACAGCTGCCGGAAGGGGTGGGCATCGAGTGGACCGGGCTCTCCTTCCAGGAGCGTCAGGCCGGTTCACAGGCGCCAGCGCTCTACGCCATCTCCTTGCTGGTGGTGTTCCTCTGTCTGGCGGCCCTCTACGAGAGCTGGAGCATTCCGTTCTCGGTGATGCTAGTGGTGCCGCTCGGGGTACTGGGAGCCATTGTGGCCGCCACCCTGCGTGGGCTGGAGAACGACGTCTACTTCCAGGTAGGCCTGCTCACCACCATAGGCTTGTCGGCGAAGAACGCGATTCTGATCGTGGAATTTGCCAAAGAGCTCTATGACAAGGGGATGGGACTGGGTGAAGCCGTAGTGGAGGCGGCGCGCCTGCGCCTGCGTCCGATCCTGATGACTTCGCTCGCCTTTATCCTCGGGGTATTGCCGCTGGTGATCAGCTCCGGTGCCGGTGCCAGCAGCCGTAACGCCATCGGTACCGGCGTAATGGGGGGAATGATCAGTGCCACCGTGCTGGCCATCTTCTTCGTTCCGCTCTTCTTCGTGCTGGTGATGCGCTACTTCACCAGCCACCAGAGCAAAGAGGCGCGCATGGTTGCAGCAGTTGAGTCAAAAGGTGACTGAGCAAAGTAACCCCTGAAGTTCTGGGTGGCAGATCACAATAAGACAAATACATCAGGTATGACTGAGTAATAAATAGAGCGACTTGGAAAGTCGCTCTATTTTTTTTCCGTAAAAACGGTAACTTAAGCGTAATTATTAAGTTAATACTGCTTCTTTTCGAGAAATTATGTCGCCGTGAGGTGGTTTTCTATCGACTCCTTTTCAGAGGTGAGGGGCAAGTCAGTTTCTGCTGTGCAGCTCGGCTGGAAACAAGATAGAATCTGCGTCTTATAGGGTTGGATAGGTAGTGTCCGCTCTTTCTTGGTCTTGGGCCATAAAGCTGTGCTACACACCATCAAGACAGCAAAATGCTGGAGGACATGATGACCAACAGCAGACCTAATTTGGTTAAAAGCAGCAAACTGGGGGCTGTAACCCAAGGGCGGTAGCCTTGAGATTATTCAGCAATTTGCACAAATAATGTTCATCTATTGTTTTGCTGCTGTTTGCGCTGGTTAAATTGCAGTCTATTGGGTGTTTCAATAACGCATCAGTGGATAGCCAGCCTCTCTCTGATGTCATATCAACGCCTCGCAAGAGATACATATTTATGAAAATCCTCGTGACCGGTGGTGCCGGCTTTATCGGCTCTGCCGTGGTGCGCCATATCATCCGTGATACCCAAGATTCCGTTATCAATCTCGATAAACTCACCTATGCCGGTAATCTGGAATCCTTGGCCAATGTATCGACCAGCGATCGTTATGCGTTTGAGCAGGTGGATATCTGCAACCGTGCCGAGCTGGATCGGGTGTTTGCCCTGCACCAGCCGGATGCCGTGATGCATCTGGCGGCTGAAAGCCATGTCGATCGCTCCATTACCGGCCCGGCTGACTTTATCGAGACCAATATCGTCGGCACCTATATGTTGCTGGAAGCGGCTCGCGCTTACTGGAATGGTCTTCATGATCAGCGCAAGGCGGCCTTCCGTTTCCACCATATCTCCACTGACGAGGTATATGGGGATCTGCCCCATCCGGATGAAGTGGCTGCCGGTGAGCCATTGCCGCTCTTTACCGAAACCACCCCCTACGCCCCCAGCAGCCCCTATTCTGCCTCCAAGGCTTCCAGTGACCATCTGGTGCGTGCCTGGCGCCGCACCTACGGCCTGCCCACCATCGTCACCAACTGCTCCAACAACTACGGCCCGTACCACTTCCCCGAGAAGCTAATCCCGTTGGTCATTCTTAACGCGCTGGATGGCAAGCCGTTACCGGTCTATGGCAAGGGCGACCAGGTCCGTGACTGGCTCTACGTGGAAGATCACGCGCGTGCGCTCTACAAGGTAGCGACCACAGGCGTGGTCGGTGAGACCTACAACATCGGCGGTCATAACGAGAAGCAGAATCTGGAGGTGGTACACACCATCTGCGATCTGCTGGACGAGATGGTGCCGAAGGTGGGCTCTTATCGTGAGCAAATCACCTATGTGGCGGATCGCCCTGGCCACGATCGCCGCTATGCCATCGATGCGACCAAGATGAGCGCAGAGCTGGATTGGCAACCGCAAGAGACCTTTGAATCCGGTATTCGCAAAACTGTGCAGTGGTATCTGGATAACCAGCAGTGGGTCAGCAACGTCAAGAGCGGTGCCTACCAGTCCTGGATTGAGCAACACTATTCCTCGATTGCACAGAATGATGGGGTGCGTGCCTGATGCATATTCTGCTGTTTGGCAAAAACGGCCAGGTAGGCTGGGAGCTGCAACGCGCACTGGCGCCGCTGGGGCGCATCACTGCCGTTGATTTTGACTCCACCGACTATTGCGGCGATTTCAGCAACCCGGCAGGGGTGGCCGACACTGTACGTCTGGTCAAGCCGGATGTGATTGTCAACGCTGCGGCCCACACCGCAGTCGACAAGGCGGAGAGCGAGCGTGAATTTGCCGAGCTGCTCAACGCGACCAGCGTGGCAGCGATAGCCAAAGAAGCGGAAGCATTGGGTGCCTGGTTGGTGCATTACTCCACCGACTATGTATTTGATGGCAGCGGTGAGCGCCCCTGGGTGGAAACCGATGCAACCGCCCCGCTCAACGTCTATGGCGAAACCAAGCTTGCGGGTGAGCAAGGGGCCGCACTTTGTTCCCGTCACCTGATCTTCCGCACCAGCTGGGTTTACGCCGCCCGCGGAGCCAATTTTGCCAAGACCATGCTGCGCTTTGGCAAAGAGCGTAGCGAGATGTCAGTGATCAATGACCAGTTTGGCGCTCCGACCGGCGCCGAGTTGCTGGCCGATTGCACCGCCCATGCTCTCCGCGTGGCGCAGCGCAAACCCGAGGTCGCCGGGCTGTACCATCTGATTGCCTCCGGTACCACCACCTGGTTTGACTACGCCCAGCTGGTGTTTGCCAAAGCCAGAGAGGCTGGCGTTGAACTGGCGGTGACACAACTCAATGCGGTGCCGACCAGCGCCTTCCCTACCCCGGCCAAACGCCCCCATAACTCCCGCCTGGATACCGGCAAATTCCAGCGCACCTTCGATCTGGTGCTGCCGGAGTGGACAGTCGGTGTGGAGCGGATGTTGACCGAGATCCTTGGCAAGTAAATTACTGGCTAGGGATGTAGTGACGGCCTCCCTGGCTGGCAGGGATAAAACGGAAAGGTGGCCTAAAGCCATGCTTCCTCTATATAAGAAACAAGCATCATGACCAAACGTAAAGGCATTATTCTGGCCGGCGGCTCAGGCACCCGTCTCTATCCGGTAACCATGGCAGTGAGCAAGCAGCTGTTGCCTATCTATGACAAGCCGATGATCTACTATCCTCTCAGCACCCTGATGCTGGCGGGAATTCGCGATATTTTGATCATCAGCACGCCGCAAGATACCCCCCGTTTTGAGCAATTGCTAGGTGATGGCAGTCAGTGGGGCCTGAGTTTGCAATACAAGGTTCAACCAAGCCCGGACGGGTTGGCACAAGCCTTTATTCTGGGTGCAGAGTTTATCGGTTCAGACCCCTGTGCACTGGTGTTGGGGGACAACATCTTCTACGGCCACGACTTGCAGAAACAGTTGGAGGCGGCAGTGGCCAAAGAGAGCGGTGCTACCGTCTTTGCCTACCATGTGCATGATCCCGAGCGTTATGGGGTGGTTGAATTTGATAAAGAGGGCACCGCGATCTCTCTGGAGGAGAAGCCACTGGAGCCCAAGAGCAACTATGCGGTAACCGGCCTCTATTTCTACGACAACAGCGTGGTCAAGATCGCCAAGAGTCTGACGCCGTCGCCCCGTGGCGAGCTGGAGATAACCGATGTAAACCGTATCTACCTGGAACAAGGTAATCTGTCGGTGGCCATGATGGGCCGTGGTTATGCTTGGCTTGATACCGGTACCCACGAGAGCATGATTGAAGCGAGCAACTTTATTCAGACCATCGAGACCCGTCAGGGGTTGAAAGTCGCTTGTCCTGAAGAGATCGCCTATCGCAAGAAATTCATTGATGCAGAGCAAGTAAAAACGTTGGCGACACCACTTGCGAAAAATGCTTATGGACAATACCTGTTAAAGATGGTTTCGAAAGTATGAGTTGGAGTTAAGGGTATGCACCCGTTCCTGCAAAATAAACTAAATAAAATATGGATATGAAGATGAATGTAATCGAGACCACGATACCTGATGTACTTATTTTTGAGCCAAAAATATTTGGTGATGAGCGTGGCTTTTTCTTTGAGAGTTTCAACCATAAACTGTTCGAAGAAGCAGTAGGATACCCTGTTACTTTTGTTCAAGATAATCATTCTAAATCCTCGAAAAACGTGTTGCGTGGACTGCATTATCAATCATCACCACACGCCCAGGGAAAGCTGGTGCGATGTGTTGTGGGAGAAGTATTTGATGTAGCAGTGGATATTCGTGAAAATTCGCCGACCTTTGGCAAATGGGTCGGTGTTCATCTATCAGCTGAGAATAAGCGGCAATTGTGGATTCCGAAAGGGTTCGCCCATGGTTTTATAACTAGAACAGAAACAGCAGAAGTTTTATATAAAGCAACCAATTATTATAGACCTGATTTTGAACATACAATATGTTGGAATGACCAGCAACTAGGAATAGAGTGGGAGAGTGATATGCTCCCTATATTATCTCTTAAAGATAAAAATGCAAAGCCATTTATGGCAGCTAAACATTTCTGAAAATCATATCAACACATTAAATACATTATGGTGTATCTATGACTGTCTTAATTCCTGCTATTATGTGTGGTGGAAGCGGTTCAAGATTATGGCCTGTTTCACGTGAACAACATCCCAAGCCATTCATTAAACTATCGGATAATCAAAGTTTTTTACAAAAAGCATTTTTACGTGGAGCAAAATTATCAGATGTCAGTGAAGTATTAACTATTACTAATCGAGACCTTTATTTCAAAACACTAGATTCATTTAAAGAAGTTAATAGTAATGAAATTCAGACTTCATTTATTCTTGAACCTTATGGCCGTAACACTGCAGCAGCAGTAGCATCTGCAGCAATTTATGCTCGCGATACATATGGCGATGATGCGGTCTTGTTGGTCTTAGCTGCTGATCACTTGATCACAGAGCAAGTTGCATTCGATGATGCTGTTTCCTGCGCTATTGAATTAGCAAAAGCAGGACGGTTAGTCACATTTGGTATTAAACCCACAATACCTGAAACAGGTTATGGTTACATTGAAGCTCTTGGTACAGAGGTTTTGCGCTTTGTTGAAAAGCCAACATTGGATAAGGCAATTGAGTACTTTGAAAGCGGTCGCTTCTTCTGGAATTCAGGTATGTTTTGCTTTAAAGCAAGTACAATGATTGCAGAGATGGACTTGCATTGTCCGGAAGTATTGATAGCAACAAAAGCTTGCCTTGACAAGTCCGATTCGGTTCAAAGTAAAAAGGTCAAGCATATTGATCTGGACCCTGACACATTTATCCATGTTCCAGACATCTCGATAGATTATGCCGTGATGGAAAAATCAGGAAATGTTTCAGTAGTTCCATGTGACATAGGCTGGAGTGATATTGGGTCTTGGGCTGCAATAAGTGAACTACATCAAGCTGATGACGATGGAAACACCGTTCAGGGGCATGCAATTTTACATGCTACCTCAAATTGTTATATTTCGAGCGAGGATCGGGTTATTGGTGCTGTAGGTGTAGAAAACCTAGTAATTGTTGATACTGCTGATGCTCTATTGGTCGCTCACAAAGAAAGTAGTCAGGATGTAAAATTAATTTATAATCACCTTAAGACGATAAATAATGATGCATATAAAATACATCGTACAGTCTATTGTCCATGGGGACGTTATACGTTACTTGAGGTGGGAGAGCGTTTTAAAATAAAAAGACTTGAAGTTAAACCTGGGGCTAGCTTAACGATGCAAATGCATCATCATAGAAATGAACACTGGGTGGTATTATCTGGTGTTGCAGAGGTTTTCTATGAAGATCAAATTGCCTTGCTAACTGCTAACCAATCTACATATATTCCTGCTGGGCATCGTCACCAATTAAAAAATCCAGGTCTCATCGATTTAGTTATGCTAGAGGTGCAAACGGGTGAATATTTAGGTGAAGATGACATCATTGATTATTGAAAAGGAATTTAATTTAGGGGGCATCATGAATCTTACCTGTTTTAAAGCTTACGATATTCGCGGCAAACTGGGTGATGAGCTGAACACTGAGATTGCATACCGTATTGGCCGTGCAACTGCACAGTATCTAAATGCAACGACAATTGCTGTTGGAGGCGATGTTAGGCTCACGAGCGAAAGCCTAAAGCAAGCACTTGCAAGAGGGATTCTTGATGCCGGTTGTGATGTCATCGACTTAGGGACTACGGGGACTGAAGAAACCTATTTTGCAGCATTTACGTTAGACATTGATGGTGCTATAGAAGTGACGGCCAGTCATAATCCTATGGATTACAATGGCATGAAACTGGTTGGTCGTGATGCTTGTCCAATTAGTGGTGATAGTGGTTTGAATGATATTCGAGCATTGGCTGAAAAGGGTGACTTCATTGCATCCTCCCGGCAAGGAACATTGATTAAAAAATCGATACTAGATGCTTATGTCGATCATTTGCTGACGTATATAAAGCCGCATCAATTACGTCCACTCAAGCTAGTTGTGAATGCCGGTAACGGGGCGGCAGGGCATGTGCTTGATGTTATCGAGCGACGTTTCAATACCCTCAATGTTCCTGTTGAGTTTATAAAAATTCATCATGAGGAAGATGGTAACTTTCCCAATGGTATTCCTAACCCATTGCTTCCTGAAAATAGAAGTGCTACATCGGAAGCGGTAAAGTTCTATCATGCTGATATGGGTATTGCTTGGGATGGTGATTTTGATCGCTGTTTTCTGTTTGATGAAAATGGTGATTTCATCGAAGGATACTATATTGTTGGATTATTAGCAGAGGCATTTTTAGTAGATAATCCTCATGAGAAAATCATTCATGATCCGCGCTTGACATGGAATACTATTGATATCGTTGAAAAGTCTGGTGGTACACCAGTACAAAGCAAAACTGGTCACGCATTTATTAAAGAACGGATGCGCAGTGAGAATGCAATATATGGTGGTGAAATGAGTGCCCATCACTATTTCCGTGACTTTGGCTACTGTGATAGCGGTATGATTCCTTGGTTACTAGTAATTAACTTGCTATCACTAAAAAAATCCACATTGTCTAGTTTAGTTGCTGAACGTGTTAAAGCCTATCCATGCAGTGGTGAGATAAATTATAGAGTTGATAATGCTCTTGAGATAATAAAGAAGCTGGAAGAGGTCTATGCGCCACTTGCTGTCAAGGTAGAATATGTAGATGGTCTTAGTATTGAAATGAATGATTGGCGATTTAATGTTCGCATTTCAAACACAGAACCATTACTAAGGCTTAATGTTGAAAGCAAAAACGATATAAGCAAGTTAACGTCTGGTTTGAATTCATTACATAAAATGATCAACAACTTATAAGGAGAGTACTGAAAATGTCCAAGAAAGTTGCGTTAATTACTGGGGTGACTGGTCAGGATGGTTCATATCTGGCTGAGTTTCTATTAGAGAAGGGGTATGAAGTCCATGGTATTAAGCGCCGTGCATCTCAGTTTAATACACAACGTGTAGACCACATTTATAAAGACCCTCATGAAGAGAACGTTGATTTTAAACTACATTATGGTGACTTAACGGATTCATCAAATCTAACGAGAATTATAGCCGAAGTTCAACCAGATGAAGTTTATAATCTTGGTGCTCAATCTCATGTCGCTGTTAGTTTTGATTCCCCAGAATATACTGCGGATGTTGATGCGATAGGTACTTTACGCTTATTGGAAGCTATTCGTTTCTTGGGACTGACAAAAAAAACTCGTTTTTATCAGGCATCGACATCCGAACTATACGGCCTCGTGCAAGAAATTCCGCAGCGAGAGACAACACCTTTTTATCCGCGCAGCCCTTATGCTGTTGCAAAAATGTATGCGTACTGGATTACGGTGAATTATCGTGAGGCATATGGTATGTATGCTTGTAATGGTATTTTGTTTAATCATGAGTCACCCCGTCGTGGAGAAACATTTGTCACTAGAAAAATTACTCGAGGTTTGTCAAATATTGCTCAAGGCCTCGAAAAGTGCCTGTATATGGGAAACATGGACTCATTGCGTGATTGGGGACATGCAAGAGACTATGTCAAGATGCAATGGATGATGTTGCAACAAGAGCAGCCAGAGGACTTTGTCATTGCAACTGGAGTGCAATATAGTGTCCGTGAATTTATAAAAATGGCCGCTGCTGAGTTAGGTATTGAATTGAACTTTGTTGGAAGCGGCGTCGAGGAAAAAGCTGTCGTTTCGGCGATTTATGGAGATAAGGCGCCGGCATTGAAGGTCGATGATATTATCGTATGTGTTGATCCACGTTATTTCAGACCGGCCGAGGTAGAGACTCTTCTTGGTGACCCATCTAATGCAAAAAATAAGCTGGGTTGGGAGCCGGAAACGACACTCGCAGAAATGGTAAGTGAGATGGTTGCATATGATTTGCAGCAAGCTCGCCAGCATGCCTTGCTGAAATCTCATGGCTTTGATGTTAATGTCAGTGTGGAGTGACTATGATTCCAGTATATCAACCAAGATTATCTGGTAATGAAAAAAAATATGTTAATGAATGCCTTGATTCAACATGGATCTCTTCAAAAGGTGAGTTTATTAACAGATTTGAATCTGCATTTTCAAAGTATATTGGTGCAGAAAATTGTACAACAGTGAGTAATGGTACTGTAGCACTTCATTTGGCGTTGGCTGCTTTAGGTATTGGTCCTGGTGATGAGGTTATTGTTCCTTCATTCACATATATTGCCTCAGTGAATACAATCATTCAGACCGGTGCAAAAGCAGTCTATGTTGACTCGCTACCAGATACATGGAACATCGATGTCAATGATGTAATAGCAAAAATCACAACAAAGACCAAGGCTGTCATGGCTGTGCATCTTTATGGTTTACCATGTGATATGGATGCGTTAGTCGATGTTTGTAAGAAACATGACTTGTTTTTGATAGAAGACTGTGCGGAGGCGTTCGGTACTCTTTATAAGAATAAGCATGTTGGTACATTTGGTGATGTGGCAACATTCAGTTTCTTTGGAAATAAGACAATAACTACCGGCGAAGGTGGCATGGTTGTTTCAAAGGATAAAAATGTCCATGACTTGGCATGCCACTTGAAGAGCCAAGGTGTTTCGAAGGTTAAAGAGTATTGGCATGATGCGTTGGCATTTAATTATCGCATGACAAATATATGTGCTGCGATTGGCCTGGCACAATTAGAGCAAGCAGACGAGATAATTGCAAAAAAAAGAGAGATTGCCAGTTGGTATCAGCGTCGATTAAACCATTTGCCGATAACATTCCACAAAGAGATTGAGAATACCAGGCATTCATTTTGGATGTGCTCGATCCTAGTCGAGAATGCACAAGATAGAGACTTGCTCAGAACTGTTCTAAAGAGTCATGATGTTGAGACAAGGCCATTGTTTCCTTTAGCTAATACGATGCCACATGTATTTACGGAACATAAATTTCCTGTTGCTGAAAATATCAGCTCAAGAGGAATGAATCTACCAAGCTACCCTGAATTATTGGAAAAAGATGTTGATTATATCTGCAACTTAATTTCTGATTTTTATTTAAATAAGTAATGTTAAATAAATAACCCTTCATCTTTCGTTGGTGAAGGGTTATTTTAAGTTGGTGGGAGTTCTATGAGTCTTTATTATGTTAGGGGTATTTGGGATGCTAGATATTTTTGGCAGCATCTCGCTTTATCGGATCTACGCTCTCGTTGGCGGCGGTCTTTTTTCGGTGTATTATGGTCATTTATTCAACCTTTAGGTATGACATTATTAATATCTATAGTTTTTAGTAAAATGTTTAATACGGACATAGTGACGTATGCACCCTATATTTTGTCAGGAATTATAGTCTGGGATTTTGTAGTAGCCAATACCATTGGTGGTTCACTTGCGTTTGTGCAAGCAGATGCCTACATTAAACAATGCAAGCATCCATTAGCAATATATACATTACGAACTGTCTTGAGCAGCATTATAGTACTTGCACTTGCCAGTTTGGCTCTATTTGCTTGGTCAATAGTTGTATTGCCACAAAATATAAATATAACCTGGCTAGCCACCTTAACGGTTTTCCCAATATTGGCACTTATTGCATGGCCATTATCAACATTACTAGCCTATATCGGGGTTAGATTTAGAGATGTACCACATGCGATGGGATTAGTCATGCAAGCGATATGGTTTATCTCTCCGGTATATTTCGAAGAACGTATGTTCCGTTCTGGCGGATTGGATTGGCTAGTCGATTACAATCCTGTGTATCATGTATTGCAAATTATAAGAGCACCACTACTAAAAGGTGAGTGGCCGAGTCTGGAGAACTATACATTTAGTCTGATAACTGCTGCTTTCCTATTTTTGCTTGCGTGGCTGATTGGCCGAAATGCAGAGAAAAAAGTGATCTTCTACCTATGAAAAAGAATAAAATTAAACTTGAGAATGTTAACCTTCATTATGCATCAGTAGCTTACAAAGAGCGGTCACTAAAGTCTCTTTTCTCTGCTGCTTTTAAAAAAGGAAAAGCAGAGCGTTCTGTCTCTGATATTCATGCATTAAAAAATATTACGCTAGAAATAAATAATGGAGAGAGGGTCGGGCTCTTAGGGCATAATGGTGCAGGAAAAAGTACATTTCTTAAAACGGTGGCAGGTCTCTATCCTATATCTAGTGGTAAATTAATTGTTGAAGGGCAAGTTCGTTCTCTTTTTGATTTGAGTCTAGGTTTTGAACCTGATGCAACAGGCCGAGAGAATATTCTCTATCGTGGTCTTCTGCTTGGCCTCTCTCCGACTTTTATGAAAGAGAAAGAAAATGAGATCGTTGAGTTTGCTGGTTTGGGTGAGTTTATTGATTATCCAATTAAAACTTACTCTGCAGGCATGCAGGTAAGACTAGCATTTGCTATATCCACAGCAGTTGGTGGCGATATTTTGCTCCTAGATGAAGTGATTGGTGCTGGTGATGCTCAGTTTATGGCAAAGGCTAAAAGCAGAATAATGAGTTTGATTGAGAATGCTGAAATACTAGTTTTAGCATCACATGATTTCAGCGCATTGAAAAATATTTGTTCAAGAGGGATTGTATTTCATCATGGTGAATACATTTTTGATGGCCCCATTGATGATGCGATCATTGCCTATAAACGAGTCAATAATCTGGATTTAGCATGAAAAATCGAGTGTTGTGGCTGCTTAACCATTCAACATTAAGAAACTTTGAAATACCTCAGCTAATAGAGTTTGGTATTGAAGAAATATATCTTCCAAAAAAGTTTCCATATGATGAGGGAAATTTATCGGCAAGTATTACATTCGATTTTGACGATAAATTGACTATCCCTAGGCATGAACTTGATATTTTAAATGAACAAAATTGGTATGAGTCGCCCAGTAAAAACGCTTGGGATATTGTCAATAAATATTTTGATTATGCGATAATTGGCTTCTTCCCAAAGCAAATTAAGTCAACCATTAAAAATTTTAATGGTGCCGTCATTCTTCGTGTATTTGGATTATCTAAGGGATACAATTATTCTTCTTTACTAAGAAGTGAGTGTGGAGATAATGTAGTATCAACGATTAAATCGATGGGGAAAAGATTCTGGTTTGGTTGTGGCTATGAGCATATTTCCGATGTAGAAATGCCATATTTAGCAAAGCGCTCATGCTATTTGCCTGTTGGTTTAAAAGGTAAATATCAACCTGATAATTGGACTGGAAAAAGAAAGACGATACTATTTGTCTGTCCTAGAATAGGAACATCTCCATACTTTAAAAGTATTTATGAATCCTTTGTTCGTGATTTTAAAGAGTTTGATTATATCATTGGTGGTGCGCAGCCAATAGCTGTTAATGATAAGAAAGTACTCGGCTTTGTATCTAAAGAAGAGCACTCTGATAACATGCAACAATGCAGCGTTATGTTTTATCATTCCACTGAACTAAATCATATACATTATCATCCCTTTGAAGCTATACAAGCTGGTATGCCATTAATATATATGGCTGGGGGAATGCTGGATTTGATGGGTGGCGGGGATTTACCTGGCAGATGTGAAACAATTGCAGAGGCTAAGGCTAAGATTAGAAAAATTTTAAATGGCGATGAACAGTTAATCAATGATATTAGAAAAACACAGCATGTGCTTCTTGAGCAAATGATGCCAGAGTATTGTGCTTCAATATGGAAAAGAAACTTTAGCCTTGTCGTTGATGGATTAAAAGAGCATCGCCTTCAGCAGAAAGCTCGCCCTACATATATCACTAGAAAAAAGCGAATTGGTGTAATTGTTCCGATTGAGTATCGAGGGGGGAGTCTGCGAGGCGCTAAGCTTTTAGCTGATGCCATATTACTTGGTAGTCAACAGGCTAATGAAGAATGTGAGGTCGTTTTTGCGCATCCAACAATTGATGAATTAGAGCATGCTAATGAATTGCGGGATTTAAATCCAAAAATTCAAAGGAGAAGCTTCTATTGGCAACATCTTTCTAAAGATGATGCTACACGTGCTATGCAGTATGCTGGTCATGATGGCTGGTGTGCCGTAGATGAATCATATATGGTGCCCAATGACAGCATCAGTAATTTCTATGATTGTGATATTTGGGTTTTCGTTTCCGACAGGCTGGACAAAACGCTGCTTCCAGTAAGACCGATAGTATTGATGGTATACGATTATTTGCAGCGATATGTTTCAATTTTGCAAGGAGGTGCTGATCATCCCTACTTGAAAGCAGCAACACAAGCTGAGCGAGTCTTGGTTACTACTGAGTTTACTTGCCGAGATGCGCAACAATATGCTGGTATTGAGTCTGACAGAATTGCTAGGTTACCTATGTTGGCACCTGACTTTTCGTTTTCAGATGAGCAGCAAAAAGATGTTGGCGATTATTTCATTTGGACAACTAATCTCAGTCCACATAAGAATCATCTCAATGCTGTCAAAGCATTAGAAATTTATTATAATCAGCTAGCCGGTTCTCTTACATGCTTTATTACTGGAGTTAATACTCAGAGTATAATGGAAAGTAAACTTTCATATTTGAGCGAGTTTGTGAGAACTGTTGATAATAGTAAGTCGTTGAAACGTAAGATAAAATTATGTGGTGAGTTATCCGATTTAGAATATAAAAAAGCACTAAAAAAAGCAGCATTTATATGGCATCCTGCGCGCATTGATAATGGTACTTTTTCGGTTATTGAGGCTGCCTATCTGAATATACCTGCACTCTCCTCTGATTATCCGGCAATGCGTGAAATAGATAGACAGTTTTCACTTAATTTAACATGGTCTGATGCAAACTCGCCGGAGCAAATGGCTTGGCAGCTAAAATATATAGAAGAGCAAGCTTTGCATCTTCGAAAAAATTTGCCTAGTAAAGATATACTGAAAGAACAACGAGTGCAAAATCTGGCTAAGCATTATTGGGGGGTAATACGCGAATGTCTGTGAGAAAATTTGGAATTTATCTTTGCTATGCCCCATCTGTTGATTTACGAAAGGAGGGACTTGGTCGTTACTTGGCTGCCTTTCTTAAAGGTGCTGCAGCACGTGATGATGTAAAGTTTACCTTGGTTTGTCCTAGTTGGTCTACGAAAGATCTATATGACCTTTTTGATAGTGAGAATGTACCACATGACAGTTTTTCGATTCGCTCGCCAGATAAAAGACCACTTTTACTGGATCTTTACCATTGGTACATTAACCGTAAAACGAAAAGACAAAAAAGAAAAACACTCAAATCGTTTTTACTGGAGTTGGTTGCTAGCTTGAAGGAAAATATTTTCCATTATGTGGAAAAGCGTTTGTTAAATGCATACACAAAATTGGATCTGATCCTTTTAGGCATTGAAGGGTGTTTGTTATTTCTGCTGGCTTTAATCATTTTCCCATTATTTTTTATTTTTTCGTTTCCTTTTTTATTGGCGTTCTTTTTTATTCGTAGATTGAAATTAATTGTGCTGGGCAGGTTTTCCAAGTACATAGGCCGTTTCATGAAAATGATTTACTCGCCTAAAGATGATGGATTTGTATTGCGTCTCTACCGTAACATGGAGTTGGTGGAAGGGAAGCGTATAAGCGCATTAATCGATAGTATGCATGATATATCTGCATGGTATTGTCCAACAGCCTATTGGCCTGAGTTTAACAAGATCGATGCCCCTCGATTAATGTGTGTACCTGATGTTGTTTTACGAGAGTTTCCCGTGGCCTTTTCTCAAATTGGTGGTGATAGAACTCTATCGACGTTTAAATTGTTAGAAGAGGCTATCAGAACAGGGGATCACTTTGTAACTTATAGTGAAGTGGTAAAATGGAATACACTTATTGATGGCTATCAAGTATCAATGGACAAGGTGTCTGTAGTACATCACGCCGCTAATAAAGTTGATAGCTTCATTAATATTACTGGTCTACCAGATAATGAAGAGGCAACTACCCATTATGCCAAGTCGTTACTCATGTCCGCTATTCGCAAATCGAATGAGCAGAATTATGTTTCAATATTTAAAAATAAAGATGTAGAGTTTGTTTTTTATGCTAGCCAGATCAGGCCAAATAAAAACATAATAAGTTTATTCAAAGCGTATGAGTATCTTTTACGAAAAAAATTCGTTCAGCACAAACTGATCGTTACCGGCAGTGTTAGTGTTATGCCTGAAGTAAAAGAATTTGTTATTAGTCACAATCTGCAACACGAAATTTTATTTTTGCATGGACTAACAATGCAAGAGCTCGCAGCTTGTTATAAATTGGCAAGTTTGGCAGTTAATCCAAGTCTAAGTGAAGGTGGGTGTCCATTTACATTTACTGAGGCGTTATCTGTTAATACACCAGTTGTTATGGCTCGTATTCCTGTAACTGAAGAAATTCTTACTGACCCTGAGTTACAGGAAATGACATTTTTTGATCCATATGATTGGAGAGATATGGCTAAGAGAATAGAATGGGCACTCCACTATAAGGACATCTTACTACGAAAACAGTTGCAGATATACGATCAGTTATCAATGCGTACATGGTCTGATGTTGTAAATGAGCATATCGATATACTTGAGCGTATTAGTTGCTTGGAGAAATAATGTGGTAGATTCAAAGAAGTTGGCCATTTTAGGATGTGGTGGACATGCAAGAAGTGTGGCTGATATAGCATTATCGTTAGGATTTTCAACGTTATGCTTTATTGATGATAATGCAAAACCTGGCGAGAGTATTTTGGGTTATCCAGTCTTTCCTTCATGGGATGTAATCTCTCCCGATGAGTGGATTTTTTTTTCTGCAGTAGGTGATAATCATAAAAGAAAGTTACAGTTAGAGATATTGGGGAAAATGGGGTGGCAAGTTGCCACCTTGATTTCTGCCACAGCCACGATTGGTATTAACTCTATCATAGGTAAAGGAACATTCGTCGGTCATCATGGGCACATTGGTCCTTCAGTTAAAATTGGTGAGGGATGCATTATCAATTCAGGTGCAATAATTGAACATGACGTCTGTGTTGATGAATTTACGCATGTATCGGTCAACAGTACAGTGGCAGGTTCAGTTAATATTGGGAAGTTATGTTTTATAGGTGCTGGCGCGACTATAATCAACAATATTACTGTTCGCGACGAGATTACTGTTGGTGCCGGTGCGTGTGTTGTAAACACTATAGATCAGCCCGGAATTTATGTGGGTGTGCCAGCAAAGAAATATAAATAACATCTTGGGGCGAGATATGCATCTTACGGATGATGATTTTTTAAAAACAATAAAAAGCACCCCCTTAATCTCGATTGATCTGGTGATTTCAGATAGTTCAGGGAGATATCTTCTCGGTCTCAGAAGAAATAGACCTGCAGCCGATCATTGGTTTGTTTTGGGGGGCAGGATAAAAAAGGGAGAAGCTATATTAGATGCCTTTAAAAGAGTTGCTGAGAATGAGCTTGGTGTGACGTTACAGAGTTCGAAAGCTAAATTTATTGGAGTCTACGAGCATTTTTATAAAGATTCTTTTTATGACGTTATGACTCCAACTCACTATGTTGTTTTAGCGTATTCAATAGAACTAGACCATGATATAAATTCATTCTCTGTTGCTCAGCATTCAAAGTATAAATGGTTTGATATAGTAGACCTTCTTGCATCACCAGATGTTCATCAATACACAAAGAACTATTTTTTAGATAAGGGCTTGGAAGATAATGAAAATTCTTCATTTTTTTAAAACATATTATCCAGATGCTTACGGTGGTGTGCAACAAGTCATATATCAGCTTGCGGAAGGTGCAGTAAAAAGAGGGCATGAGGTTGATGTATTATGTTTAAGTGCTGAGAATGCTGGTCGAAATTTTAACATCGCTAATCATAGTGTGCATGCTGCAAAAGAAGATTTTTATATAGCTTCGACTGGTTTTTCATGGTCTGCGATTGTCGAATTCAGGCGACTGGCTGAGAAAGCTGATATTATTCATTATCATTTTCCGTGGCCCTATATGGATCTTGTTCATTTTTGGGTTAATCCTAAAAAGCCGACGGTGGTCAGTTACCATTCTGACATTGTCAAACAAAAATACCTGCTACAACTTTATAAGCCATTGATGATGTCTTTTCTAAATAAAGTTGATGCTGTGGTCGCTTCTTCACCCAATTATGTCAAGACCAGCCCTGTTCTCTCTAGCCTAAAAAAGGATGTTGAGGTGATACCATTCGGTCTGGAAAAGGTATCTCCAAGTTATGCAGAACTATCGTTATCGAATAAATGGAATGATAAAATAAAAGGGCGTTTTTTTCTTTTTATCGGATTTTTACGATATTATAAGGGGTTGTCATTTGTCCTTGATGCTATGCGTGGACTTGATTATCCTTTGATAATAATTGGTGAAGGCCCATGTGAAAAGGAGTTGAAGTCTCAGGCGGATAAGTTAGGATTAAAAAATACGTTGTTTGTTGGTCCAGTAAGTGACGCTGAAAAGAATATTTTACTGGAGTTATGTTACGCTGTGGTATTTCCATCTCATCTGCGTTCTGAAGCGTTTGGTATGACTTTGTTAGAGGCATCAATGTATGGTAAGCCAATGATTACTTGCGAAATTGGTACAGGCACTACATATATAAATCTGCATGGTGAAACCGGCTTGGCAGTTGAGCCAGCAAATAGTGAGGCTCTCTCATCTGCAATGAAAAAGTTATGGGATGATCAAGATGAAGCTGAGCGTATGGGGAAAAATGCAAAGGCTAGATTTGAACATAACTTTACTGCCGACGTCATGATTGATAAATATATGACGTTATATGAAAAGGTTATCTCAAATTATTATTCATCTTGAAATGCCTATCTCAAACTGTATGTCCATACCTAGAATTCTTGTCACAGGTGCCAACGGATTTGTAGGCAAGGCGGTCTGTGAACACTTGCTGGCTCTGGGGGCGAATGTTAAAGGAGCGGTGCGAAGTCACCCGCTGGCTTCTTACCATCTTCATGCTCCCTCTCTGACTGCGGATGCCAACTGGACAGCCCAATTGCAACAGGTGGATGTGGTTGTTCACTGTGCTGCCAGGGTGCACGTGATGTCGGATACCGCGACAGATCCCCTGGCAGCATTTCGAGCGGTGAATACAGAGGGCACCCTAACGCTTGCTCGACAAGCGGCTGAGGCTGGGGTGAAGCGCTTCATCTTTATCAGCTCGATCAAAGTGAATGGCGAGCAGACCGAGCCAGGCAAGCCATTTGATGAGAATGTGCAAAGTCCGCCAGAAGATCCCTATGGACGCTCGAAGTATGAGGCGGAACAGGGGCTGATGTCACTCGCGAAAGAGTGTGGTATGGCTGTAACCATCATCCGTCCTCCTCTTATTTACGGGGAAGGGGTGAAGGCTAACTTTGCCAGCATGATGACGTGGGTGCGCAAAGGGGTCCCGCTACCCTTTGCCCGTTTGACCAATGCGCGTAGCCTGTTGGCGTTACCTAATTTGTGTGACTTCATTGCCCATGCGATGGAGCACCCTGCCGCAGTGAACCAGGTCTTTTTAGTCGCAGATCCTGTCGCAGTGTCGACGTCTCAGTTGTTGGCGGCGATTGCAGAAGCAGAAGGAGTTAGCTGTCGGCTCTTTTATCTCCCACCAGGAGTAATAAGAGGGCTTGGACGCTGTTTGGGGATTGATGCCAAGCTACAACGGATTTATGGCTCTCTGGAAATGAATACCCGCAAGGCTCAGAGCCGATTACAATGGTCGGCACCCTATTCGCTCTCTCAGACCTTATCTCTGATGGCGTCAATCCATAGTGAGTCGTCTTGATGCTGGCATTTGTTTTGTTGTCGATATTTTGTCTTTTTCTTTCAATTACCATGACCGGCCTGCTCAGGCGCTACGCCCAGACCCGCTTGCTTGACCAACCCAATCATCGCAGTTCGCATCAGGTGCCTACCCCGAGAGGCGGTGGCATGGCTATCGTGGCGACCTTTCTGCTGGCAGCCCCGTTGTTTGTTACCCTAATCCCACTGCCCGCCGGCATATCCCAGAGCAGCTTTGCATTGATATGGGCTGCGGCGCTGGGCATTGCATTGGTTGGTTTTATCGATGACCACATCTCTCTCAAGCCTCGAACCCGCCTGATTGTGCAGAGCATGGCGGCCGCTTTGGTGGTTTCTGCGGTTAATGGTTTGCCAGCGCTGACCTTCTTTGGTTGGCAGCTCGACCTGGCCTGGTTTGGTTACCTGCTGGTCTGGCTGGGGGTGATCTGGTTTATCAATCTCTACAACTTTATGGATGGCATCGATGGCTTGGCGGCAGGTGAAGCCGTTGTCGTCTGTCTGTTCATGACGTTATTTCACTATCTGGTTGGGGGGGAGTGGTCGTCTGCCAGTTTGATCCTGCTACTGGGGATTTCGGCGGCTGGCTTTTTGTGCTGGAATTTTCCACCCGCCATGATCTTTATGGGGGATGGTGGCAGCGGATTTCTTGGCTTGATGCTGGCTTCCCTGATGCTGCTGGATGCCGCTTCTGCGCCTCAATTCCTGTGGGCATGGCTCGTCATGCTCGGAGTCTTTGTGGTTGATGCGACTTGGACGTTACTGAATCGCTATCGTCTGAAATGTCGTCTGAGCGAGGCGCATCGTACTCATGGCTATCAATATCTGGCGAGGCGTTGGCAGAGCCATCGAAACGTGACCTTGGCTGTGCTTCTTATAAATAGCCTCTGGCTTGCGCCGATCGCTGTCATGATTGTATTGGGCCAGCTCGATGGTGTGAGCGGTCTGGTCATTGCCTACTTGCCGTTAGCTTTTCTTGCGTATCACCTGAATGCAGGAGTACCAGAATGAGAAATGAGCTTTTACCCGGTGGGAGCTGGCTACTGACTTGCCTGGGCTCCCTGTCACGAGCCAGCAAGCGTGTCATCTCTGTCGCCGTTGATATGCTCTTGATCACCATGACCTATTGGGGGGCGTACTGGATCCGGCTTGAACACAACTGGCCAATCGATAGCCCGCATCACTGGGCACTGCTTGGCGCAATTATCATTGTCAGCATCAGTTTGTTTGTAAGGCTGGGGCTTTATCGCGCAGTGCTGCGATATGTCAGCTTTCGGGTACTATGGACAATCTCGCTAGGGGCATTTCTTTCAACCTGTTTCTTTGTTCTCTCTGCGTTTTACTTTGATATCTTTCTGCCGAGAACGGTCTCGGTTATCTATCTCTCCTTTTTGGTGTTACTGGTTGGCGGTGTGCGGCTGTTTTTCCGGGCGCTCCTTAATACCACCCGTTTGGCTCGTACCCAGGTGTTGATCTATGGCGCGGGCTCTTCGGGTCGACAACTGCAAATGGCCTTGTTGCAAGGTAATGAGTTTTATCCCGTCGCCTTTATTGATGACGATCCCGCCAAACAGGGATGCGTGATCCAGGGTTGTACCGTTTATCACAGTGCTCAGCTGCCAACTCTGATTGACCACCATGGGGTGCAGAAGATCTTGCTGGCTATGCCGAGCAGCACCAGGGCTCGTCGTCAGGAGGTGATTAATGCACTTGAGCCCCTCTCTTGCGAAGTGCTCTCTATCCCGGGAATGGCTGATCTGGTTAATGGCTCTGCCCGCATAGATCAGCTCAATGAGGTCTCCATCGACGATCTGTTGGGCAGAGATCCGGTAGAGCCTGTGACCACCTTGATGGAAGCCAATATCAAGGGCAAAGCGGTCATGGTGACAGGTGCCGGTGGCTCTATTGGTTCTGAGCTCTGTCGCCAAATCTTGCGGTGCCGTCCATCCACTCTGGTACTGTTCGAACTATCCGAATACGCCCTCTATGTCCTGCACAAGAACCTGCGGGAGCAGTGTCAGCGTGAAGAAATCGAAACGGATCTGGTGCCGTTACTGGGTTCAGTACAGCGCCAGCATCGTCTAAAAACGGTGATGCAGAGCTTCAGGATCCAGACCGTCTACCATACCGCGGCTTACAAACATGTCCCGCTGGTCGAGTTCAATATCATTGAAGGAGTACGTAACAACGTATTCGGCACTCTTTATGCGGCACAGGCGGCCATTGAGGCAGGGGTGGAAACATTCGTGCTGATCTCTACCGATAAAGCCGTGCGGCCAACCAATACCATGGGGGCCAGCAAGCGTCTGGCCGAATTGATCTTGCAAGCCTTGACCCGCGAGAAGCACAGCACCCGTTTTTGTATGGTGCGCTTTGGCAATGTTCTTGGATCTTCCGGCTCAGTGGTGCCGTTATTCAGACAGCAGATAGATAAGGGGGGGCCTATCACCCTGACTCACCCCGATATCATCCGTTACTTCATGACGATACCTGAGGCTGCCCAGTTGGTGATCCAGGCCGGCGCCATGGGGGAGGGGGGCGACGTCTTTGTGCTCGATATGGGGCAACCGGTACGGATCATGGAACTGGCGAAGCGCATGATACGCCTCAGCGGCCTGACACTGCGTGATGAGCAGCGTCCCGATGGTGATATCGCCATAGAGGTGACGGGGTTGCGGCCGGGCGAAAAGCTCTACGAAGAGTTACTGATTGGTGATGATGCCAGAGGAACCGAACACCCCAGGATCATGGTGGCACAAGAGAGCTGGCTGCCCTGGTCCCGACTGCGCCCCTTGCTGGCCTCGCTGGATGATGCTTGTCACCGTTTTGATCAACAGCAAGTGCGCGAGATCCTGATGCATGCTCCTGCTGCATTCGAACCGACGGATGGTATCTGTGATCTGGTGTGGCTAGCGAAGCAGCAGCATACAATAACGGAGAACATCGTGAAGCTACCAGTACACAATGTTAATTTTTTGCTGGCTAGAAATTGAGTTACCTGTTTCTATAATGAGGCAACTTGGATGCGATTAGGCCTGGTTGTGGCATTTTATCGAGAATATGCCGCAATTATTACTAATGTTAGTATTCTATTATTTGAAAAAATGGTGACCATTGGGTTGGTTTTTTTTTGCGAGGGGGTAATTAGTCATCTACTCGGTGTGTCATTATATGGGAAATGGCTATATTCGCTTAATGCCGTCATTTTATTGTCATCAGTTACATTGATTGCCGGCTCGGAAGTTGTTGTTCCGGCATTAGTTCGGCATCCTCATTTGCGTTGGAAGATACTATCTTCAGTATTTGTTTTTCGTCTACTTTTCGCTTTGGTTGCTTTGCTTGTCACATTAATCTACGCAAATTTTATTGTCGCAGATCAAGATGTAAGATTAATGCTAATGCTATTGGCGCTGGCGCTCATTTTTAATGAACCATTTTCAGTAATAGCCAACTACTATCAAGCCACCACAAATATAGGTGTTGTTGTAGCGATTCGTCTTGCAATTTTATTATTAAGGGTGCTTTTGGTAAGCCTCGCTTTTTTACTTTCATCTTATTTCATCATCTATTCAAGCAGGGCAATAGAAGCAATGTTTTTAGCTATGTCACTGAGTTGTGTTATTTATTTTAGAGGTGGCATCTGGGACTGGCATAAAAAAGTGGCAGTGGTAATGTTAAGTCGAGGTGGGGCGCTCTGGGTTCCATTAATGCTGATGCTGATTTATATGAGGATTGATCGCTTTTTCATCGAGCATTACTTAGGGTATGAACAACTAGCCATGTATGGTGTGGCTAGTCAAATGCTAGAGCAGGGCGTACTTGTACTTGGTATAGTTGTGCAGTCTATAGCCCCAATGATGTTATATGGGCGCAGAGTAAAAAAAATACATACGGTTTGTTTAGGGCTGTTATTAGTTGCATGTATCTTGCAATTAATGGGTTGGTTATGGCTACATGAAATTGTCTATTTTATCTTTGGAAAAGATTATGAGTTAGCAGCAGATTTAGCCATTATGATGTTGCCTGCGCTTTCTTTTTTCGCTGTGGATAGCGTTTTAATGCAACGATTATACCGTGACAAAAAATATTTTTTGATAATGTGCAAGTGGTTCTTTCTATTAATTATAAGCATATTCAACTATTGGCTGTTGCTAAAAGTATTTCGTTCCGGTGACATTTACATCGTTTACATAACTAATGCTTTTTTGATGATGGCTGCGACGATGTCGATATACTTCATTCATCAATATAAAGGTTGCGTGTGTAAGGTCGTGCAATGATAACAATAATGACGCCAACTTATAACAGAGCATATGTTTTACCAAGGTTGTATGACAGTTTGTGTCAGCAGACAAGGCGGGACTTTGAATGGCTCGTAATCGATGACGGTAGCACTGATGGTACCGCCGAGCTTATTTTTGATTATAGAGTTAAATCTGACTTTCCAATCAATTATTTTTATAAAGAAAATGGAGGGAAGCATCGCGCTATAAATGAAGGTGTGGTTCATGCGACCGGTGATTGGATTATCATTGTGGATAGTGATGACTTATTAACTGGTGATGCTGTTGCCAAGCTATATGATGTTATGAATCATATTAGCTCGGAATTTGTTGGGATGTGTTTTAGAAGAGCAACATTATCTGGTCATATAATTGGTATCTCCGACACCGCATGGAGCAAGTCAATGGTAATGCAGCCCATCATGGCAGGGCATATATTACAAGGTGACTTGGCTTATGTTTTTCGCACTAATGTTATGCGTGAGTTTCCTTTTCCTCAGTTCCCGGGCGAAAAGTTTGTACCAGAGTTATATATATGGAATAAAATTGCCGATATAGGTAAGATAGTTTTTTATGTAGACCAAGTAATATACTTGTGTGAATATCTTCCTGATGGCTACACCTCAAATTTTAAAAAAAATCTAAGAAGTAATCCATGTGGTTTTGGTTTGTTTTATCGAGACCAGGTGATCCGAGATACTCGATTGTTCGGCAAGGTCAAAGCATGTGTCAGAAGTCTCCAGTGCATTCTTTACTGTTGGTTGAAGAGATAGCATGAAAATTGCGATGGTAATCACAGGCCTTGGTATGGGGGGCGCTGAACGACAAGTGTGCGATTTGGCAGATCAATTTATTAGGTTGGGCCACCATATATTAATTATCTCGATGACCGGTGAAATTAGCAATCGCCCACATTCGACTGCAGCAAACATCGTTTCACTGCAGATGAGGAAAACTCCATTTAGTGTTTTCAAAGCATACTGGCAGGCGATCAGGTTACTTAATCAATATAAACCGGATGTGGTGCATAGCCATATGGTGCATGCAAATATTTTTGCTCGGTTATTACGATTATTTGTATCATTTCCGAAGCTTATCTGCTCTGCACATAGTGTTAATGAGGGAAGAGGGTGGCGGATATTGGCATACCGGCTTACCGAAAGGTTATGTGATCTTAACACAAACGTAAGCCAAGAAGCTGTTGAGGCTTTTATTAAACAAGGTGCGGTATCTGCCGGGCGAATGAAAGTCATGTATAATGGTATTGATACGGAGCGTTTTTATTTTAACGCCACAGTCAGAAATAAATTACGCTCTCAGCTTGGGATTGATGACAATAACATATTGTTAATTTCAGTAGGCAGACTGACCGCTGCCAAGGACTATACAAATTTGCTTGTTGCATTTGCGATGTTATCTTCGAGATCCAATAATGTTAAGTTGGTCATCATAGGTGAGGGTGAGGAAAAAGAATACTTAACCACAATCGCTAGCGCACAAGGGATTAGCGAGCGAGTTCATTTCTTGGGGCTGCGCTATGATGTTGAAGATTGGATGAGTGCAGCAGATATATTTGTGTTGTCATCAGCTTGGGAGGGGTTTGGTTTAGTTGTGGCTGAGGCTATGGCTACTGAGCGGGTAGTGGTTGCCACCGATTGTGGTGGAGTGAGGGAAGTGGTTGGCTCTGCTGGATTGCTTGTCCCCTCTAAAAATAGTCAGCAGCTATTTACCGCGATTGAGCAGGCTATGATGCTTTCGCCGCTTGAGAGAGAGGTGATGACTAGGGAGGCTCGGATTCGGGTTATTAGCCATTATTCAATAGAGACTATCTGTCTGCGTTGGTTAAATTTGTACCAGGACTACACATGAGCAAACATCTTTGTATGGTGAGCAATACAGCGTGGTCAATGTGGAATTTTCGCCGCGGATTATTATCTGCACTTATACAACATGGATATCGCATAACCATTGTTGCTCCACCTGATAATACAGTTTTTTCGCTCTGTGATTTGGGGTGTTCATTTATACCGTTGGCACTATCCCCTAAAGGAGTCAATCCAATTGTTGAACTAAAATTAATATTTGATTTCGTAAGAATATATAGAAAAATTAATGCGGATTTAATTATCCATTATACGGTAAAACCAAATATATATGGTTCTTTTGCTGCACATCTTTGTCGCACACCTGCCTTGGCTATAACCACTGGGTTAGGATATGCCTTTATGAATGATGGTTGGGTGCCCAAAGTAGTAAGGTTGCTTTATAAATTCGCTTTTAAATATCCTAAGCTAGTCATTTTCTTAAATGAAGATGATCGCCTTGAATTTGTATCAAGACAGTTGGTAGATAAAAGAAAGACTCTGTTACTGCCTGGCGAGGGCGTTGATTTGAGTTTTTTTTATCCTTCAGAAAAATTTGCTGAAGATGACTCGGTTAGTTTTTTGCTCATTGCGCGGTTGTTATGGGATAAGGGGATTGGAGAATATGTAGCAGCCGCAAAGCAGATTCATATTCGTCATCCAAACATAAAGTTTAAATTGCTAGGCGATGTTCAGGCTGATAACCCACGAGCGATCGGATATGCACAGTTGCATGAATGGATCAATGACGGTGTGCTGGAATATCTCGGTACTACACATGATGTTAGGCCTATCATAATGGAAAGTGATTGTATTGTGTTACCTTCTTATCGCGAAGGATTGCCAAGAACTATGATCGAAGCTGCTGCAATGGCAAAGCCAATTATTGTTACCGATGTTCCTGGATGTAGAGATGTACTGCTACATGAGAAAACCGGGTTACTCTGTCAAGCTAGAAATGTTTCATCATTGGCTGATGCGATGATGACATTCATACGAATGACTACAGCTCAAAGAACCTTGATGGGTAATGCTGGGAGGCAATTAGTTAGTGCCAGATTCGATGAGAAAAAAATCATTGGCATATATTTTGACATATTGGCTCAGCATATCGATGGCGCTCAGCCCTGTGGTTGATAACTGAATGAGTTTTTCATGATAAATAATAGCTATTATCCATATGGTGGTCGTTGGTATGACCTTGTACGGTTTAATTATACAATAATGTTCTTTTTTACATCCTTGGTATCAACATTATTACCTGCATTTTTGTTTTGGGGCGAGGACTTTTGGAATTTCCTTGATGATGTAAAAATAAATTCACTTTTAGGAATCTTTATAACATGTATTACTGCTGGTTTTTTCCTGAGTCGAGTGCTTTGCTATCCTGGAGTTAATGCTTTATCTTATATGATTCCAACAGTAACCGCTGTGTATGGAATATTATTCGGTGTGTTGCTGCTGTTTCGTCTTGAGTATAGTAGGCCAGTAATTATAAGCTCGTATATATTGGTTTTAGTATCTTGCTGGCTTATTTATTACTTAGGGGCACGATCTGGCAAGGTTAAGTATTCTATCATCCCGGTTGGTAATTATCAGAAACTGTGTGCCTTGACTGCTGTTGAATGGAATATTCTTCACAAACCCGATTTTTCTCTGTTTTGTGGTAATGCCGTAGTTGCTGACTTTCACTCATCTGATTTGACGAGTGAATGGCAAAGGTTATTAACTGATTTCGTTTTGTTAGGGATACCAATCTATCACAGCAAAACTATATATGCATCATTAACAGGCCGAGTGAGCGTTGAGCAATTATATGAAAATGACTTGGGTTCCGCTATTCCCTCGTTGTTTTATTTCTTTTTAAAAAGACTAGCTGATCTTTTGGTTGTTATAATTGCACTCCCCTTTTTTATGCCGGTGTTACTTATAACAGCAATATTAATAAAGCTGGAAAGCCCTGGCCCTGTTTTCTTTAAGCAAAAGAGAGTTGGGCTGGGTAATAAAGATTTTGTAATATATAAATTTCGTAGTATGCATGACAGTTCATCATCAGACAATGCATATTTTGCTCAGGAGGTTGACAAACGGATTACTCGTGTTGGTCATTTTATTCGTAAATATAGAATTGATGAGCTCCCGCAATTCTTTAATGTTCTTAAAGGGGATATGAGCTTGATTGGTCCACGGCCTGAACAGCGTTTTTTTGTGGAGAGGTTTGAGTCTGAATTACCATTCTATATGTATCGTCATATGGTTCGTCCTGGTATAAGTGGATGGGCTCAGGTGATGCATGGCTACTCAGCTGATACAGATAGTACTCGTATAAAATTAGAATATGATTTTTATTATATTAGAAACTTTTCGCTTTGGCTTGATCTATTAATAGTAATCAAAACTATTAAAACAATGCTGACAGGGTTTGGGGCTCGTTGAGTATACGGAAATAATATATGAGCAGCTTGTATTGGATTTTATCTTCATTATACTGGTTACTTGGAGTGCATTTTTTTATGCACAACCCGGGAGGAGCAGGGCTATATCTGCCCTTTAACGCATGGGGATGGGTGTTTGCCTCGCTGGCTATTGGATTAGGATTGTGGCAAGTGACGTTACGCCAGCGTCTGCTCTTTTCTCCATTACAAGCGGGCTTATGGATAGGGGCACTCTTGCTACTGCTGCCGATGTTCTATCCAGGTTTTGCACTCAGGGATTATGCCATTCCCAGATTATTGGGGCTTTTTGCTGGTCTGCTGTTTTTATTCGGGCTCTATCAATGGCGCTTCAATCGGTTGCAGCGAGATCGCTTGCTATATATCGTCCTGATAGCGATCGCGATGGAGGCTTTGCTCGGTCTGATACAGTTCTATCTGTTGACACCCGGTAACTGGATTGGCTACGACACTAAAACCAATCGTCCTTACGGGATCTTTCAACAGCCAAACGTGATGGCAACCTTTATGGCAACTGGTCTTGCCCTTGCTATCTGGCTGGAATTACGCCGAGAGGGTGGTCGTTTGCTGATGGCTCTGCGCTATGGCGTCATTCTATCAGCAACACTGTTGCTGGTTGTTTTGCAATCCCGAGTGGGTCAACTTGGCGGTCTGCTAGCTCTGTTTTTATTGATACCGCAACTCCATCGCCATCGATTGCTATGGCGTATGTTGGCGCTGGTTATTTTTGCGGTGGCCCTTGGCCTGCTATCACAGTACTGGATGGCAGGAGCAAAGCGCGGGTTGGAGATTTATCAATCTGGTGGTATGCGATCTATTTATTGGCCTTATGCAGCCAAGCTGATTGCCGAAGCACCATGGAGTGGTTGGGGATACGGCAGTTTTGAATCTGTTTTTCTCCATCACTACATGGCTGATAAGGCGCTGAATCCATCTATGGTGCAGATTGAGTACAATCTTGACCATCCCCACAACGAATTCCTTTATTGGGCTGTTGAGGGAGGGGTGGCTCCCATGGTTGGTATGGTGATCATGGGGGGCGCATTATTGTGGTGCCTGACGAAGGTGCGTTGGGTAAATGCCATGGCACTGCTTGCCCTGGTGACACCGATATTGCTCCATACTCAGACGGAATATCCCCTTTACCATGCAATCGTGTTGTGGTGGTTGTTGCTGACGCTGATCTATGTCGTTGACACCGAGATTGAAGAAACCCGTTTCGTGAGTTGCGGTAGCCCATCGTGGTTGGACATTGAGTATCGCCCCTGGTTGTTGCTCCGATTTATGGCAATAGCTATCCCTCTATTGGTTGTCCCATTTATGATGACAGCCCTTCATACTGCCTGGGTCGTCACCAAATACGAGCGGGGAGGTTATAAGGAGCCGACGCTCTTGCTGGAGATTATCAATCCTATGGCATGGCTGACACGAGTTGAATTTGATGTGAACTCGGTTCGTCTGATGGTCGGTTTGCAGACAAACAACAAGGCTGAACTGGAAGCTTATCTGGAGTGGGGGCAGGACTTCGTACTTCATACACCACGAGCTAATATATACGCCAATATGGTGACAGCACTTAACGCTCTGGGTCGCAAAGAGGCAGCCGATGCGATGCGTCTGGAAGCGCTCAGACTCTATCCTGCGGAACCTCTGCTGAGTGGCTCTGTAGCTATACCGGTGATCAGTGGTGTTGATCAATCTGCACAAAGTAATGCTCGCGCAAATTAGCGTAATTTAACAACCGGGTAAGATCGGTTATGTTAAAAAACAGATTGTTTATTTGTCTTTAGATATATGGATTGGTGTTGTAAGCTCTTGATTTTTATGGATAAAAATTATGGCTTTTTAAGTCGTCGTTGCTGAGGAATTGCTTTGTGGCTTTTTTATTTCACCTTGCTTGATGGGTAACTGGGCGGGGGGGAGGGCATATCGGGTGTCACTATAAAGAGAATCTTCTGACTGCATGTAGTGGGATATTAATGAGCCCTGTAATATCTGAGATCATCATCTGTCAGATTGTATAGCAATCACAACTGAGCATTGATTTGTTATCACGCTTCGCGTCAAGAGAGTATGGTGAGTGAAAAATAAAAAAAAAGGAGTGTAAATACAGAAAACGGTATGTTGTTATCAATTGTCCATGCTATTCTGACACGGTAATCCCTGTGACCGACTTTTTGTGAGGAAATAATGAACGAGTTTCTGAAAGTTCTGCTGAACATTCGCAGTCTGCGTGCGGCTGTTCGTGAGCTGCCGTTTGAGCAACTGCTGGAAGCTAAAGAGAAGTTTGACCTGGTTTACCAAGAGCGCGCCGATTCTGTTGAACAGGAGCGTGCTGAACAGGAAGAGCGTCAGCGCAAGCTGAATGAATTCACCGAAATGCTGCAGCAGGCTGGTATTGATCCTCGTGAGCTACTGGCGACTGCCGCTGCTCCGGCTGCTGCAACTGGCGCTGCCAAGAGCAAGCGAGCTCCGCGTCCGGCTAAATACAAGTACGAAGAAGATGGCCAGGAAAAAACCTGGACCGGTCAAGGCCGTATGCCGAAAGCCATTGCTGCTCAAGTAGCATTGGGTAAAGACCTGAACGATTTCCTGATCTAATTCGTCAGGTTCAGAGATTGAATAATGCCGCCCTCGGGCGGCATTATTTTTGCCGTTTTACTCGTGGTTATCCAACCAGTATTTCCACCTCATTGTTATCTGCATTCCTCGTTTGTATCCTTTCTCTCTCGCCTTACCCGCAGTTCCTTTACTCAATATCATTCGTTGTTTACGATTAATTTTGTCCTGTGGCTCACCAACGCGATATCGCTATTTGTATGCGTTGTGCTGATACGAGCTTCGGATATGTTTCTCACGATTCACGATTCACGATTCACGATTCACGATTCACGGTGCGTCGCTCGGCAAGAGTAGAGCTCTCTGCTGATGGAATATCCGGTAATCGTTATCTCCGGTCAGGGAGCGTTAGGTATAGAGAGAGCCGCAAGGTATGGCCGGTATATTCAGGGTCGCCGATGCATGTAATTGGCTGCGCTGCCATACCTGCCCCTGATGATGGGCAATGGAGTTCGGCTGCCGTGTGGGAGAGGAAATTCTGTATGGTCTATGGCGATGATATTCCCCACTCTGTAGGCAGAGTGGGGGATAGCCAGGTGAAGCGCTATCGGGGCGTCACGCTATCGCTGCCACCCAGGGCGCGATAGATTTTGGCTGTGGTGGTGAGCTGCTCTTTTTGCTGTGCCAGCAGGCTCTGCTGGGCATCCCACAGTCGGTTCTGCTCATCAAGCCAAGCCTGTACACCGGTCGCACCCGCCTGGAAGCGAGCCTTGGCCAGTCGTTCGGCCTCCCGGGCATAACTCAGTTGTTCCTGCAGATAATCGAGTCGCTGCTGGCCATAGTGGCGGGCGGCCAGATTGTCTTCCACTTCCACCAGTGCAGTGTAGAGCTGCTTGCGAAACTCGGTTTCGGCGATCTGGTAATCCAGCTCCGAGCTTTCAATGGCGAGCTGGGTGCGGTTGTATTCAAGGAAGGGGAGGGCAAGGCTGGCTCCCAGCGTACCAACCGGATTTTGCAGCACTTGCGCCAATCTATCGGATGCGGTGCTGGCGCTGCCGGTCAGGGTCAGGCTGGGGTAGAAGCTGGTGCGGATCTCATCCCCTTTAGCCAGCGTCTTGCTCAGCCGCAATTCGGCCGCTTTGACATCGGGGCGGCGGGCCAGCACATCGGCCGGAATACCCACCGCAAGTTCAGGAATGGCCTGCTTTGCAAGGGAAGCGGGTGCATACTCCAGCGGCCCGCTGCTGCGGCCCAGCAACAGAAGCAGGGCATTGCGAGCCTGTTCCTGCTGCGCCTTGAGGGAGGCCAGCTCAGCCTGCTTGCCTGCCAGTTGCTGGCGTGCCTGCGCCAGATCGAGTCGGGTGATGGCGCCTGCCTGGTATTTGGTTTGGGTCAGCAGCTCGGTTCGCGTCAGGTTGGCCAGCTGCTGTTCTCCGAGTGTGATGGCAGAGCCGAGATAGCCGAGCTGCCAATACTGCTCCAGAGTATTGCCAATCAGCAGGAGTCGGGTGCTGGCGAGATCCTGCTCGCTTGCCGCCGCCTCCCAGCTTGCCTGATCTCGCACCGAGGCAAGCTTGCCCCACAAATCCACTTCGTAACTGAGGCTCAGCGAGGGGCCCAGACTGTTGGTGCCTTTGCCGCTTTTCAGATCCTTGTTGCCACTGGCTGCGATAGTGCCATTGACCGAGGGGGTGAGGTTGGTATCGGCCTGCTCGGCGCCCAGTCTGGCGCTTTTGAGCTTGAGGGCCGCCACATGCATGTCCGGGTTGGCGGCTAGAACCGCCTCGACCAATTTGTCGAGTTGGGGATCATGAAATTCCCGCCACCAGAGGCCAGCCTGCGCAGCCAGTTGGGCGCCCTCGGCCTGTTGCCATGCAGGGGCGATCGCCAGCTCGGGTCTTTGATAGCTGCTGTGCTGACTACAGCCGCTGAGGGCCATGCAGAGAGCCAGCCAGGAGAGTTTGTACATTGTTATTCCCTCGCCAGTGCGACAACAGGGTCGAGCCGCGCCGCATTGCGTGCCGGCAAGTAACCAAACAGGATCCCGATGAGTGACGAGCAGCCAAAGGCCATCAGGATGGAGAAGAGCGAGAACTGCATCTTGATGGAGTCCACCAGCAGTGAAAAGAGCGCGCCAATACCGAGCGAGATGCCGACGCCAAATATCCCCCCCAGCAGGCTCACCATCACAGCTTCAATCAGGAATTGCTGCAGGATATCCGACTGGCGGGCGCCCACGGCCATGCGAATGCCGATCTCGCGGGTGCGCTCGACCACCGACACCAGCATGATGTTCATCACGCCCACCCCGCCGACGATCAGCGAGATCACCGCGATGGCCGAGACCATCAGGGTCATGGTGGCGGTGGTTTTTTCCACCGATTTGATGATGCTGTCGCTGCTGAAGGTGAAGAAATCCTTCACCCCGTGGCGCTTGGTGATCAGCTCGATCACCGCCTGCTCGGCCAGTGCTGGTTGTACCCCGTCTTTGACCCGGATGGTGATCTGGCTGAAGTGGTGCTGCGAGATGAGGCGACTCATCACCGCGCTGTAGGGTAGCCAGATATTGACCGACTGGCTGGTGGGGCCAAAGCCGGTCTCCTGCGAGACCACACCGACAATCCGCACCGGCAAGGTGCCGACCAGTACCACCTTGCCGACCGGATCCTCCTTGCCAAGCAGGCTGGTGATGCTCTTCTTGTCCACTACGGCGACGGCGGCACGCTGCTGGATATCTTGCCACTCCAGTAAGCGACCACTGACCAGCGTCATCCCCTTCACCTTGAAATAGTCGTTACCGACCCCGGTCACGTTGCCGCTGTTGGTCTTGTTGCGATAGCGCAACTGGCCTGAGCTGCCTATCTCGGGGCTGGCGCCCGCAAGATAGGGTTGCCCCAACAGGGCATCGAGATCCCCCTTGTTGAGGGTCTGGATGCTGGCCATCTTCTCATCGCCCCATCCTTTACCCGGGAAGATTTCGATGGTGTTGGTGCCCATCGCATTGATCTGGTCGATCACCTTGGCGCGCGCGCCCTGACCAAGAGCAACCACGCTCACCACGGCGGCGATGCCGATGATGATGCCGAGCATGGTGAGGAAGGTGCGCATCCGGTGGGCGAGCATGGCATGCATCGCCATCCGTCCCGCTTCCCGATAACGATCCCAGTCGTGACCCATGGCGCCTGTAGTGGGCGCTACTTTTTGAGAGGCTACAGCGGTGGCTGGAGCCAACACGGCCGTTTGGCAGGGGCCGCTATCTTGTTCAATCCGACCATCCTTGAGAGTGATGATCCGGTCGGCATGGCTGGCCACGTTCATATCGTGGGTGACCAGAATGATGGTGTGGCCCTGAGCATGCAGCTCCTTGAGGATCGCCATCACCTCCTTGCCGCTCTGGCTATCCAGTGCGCCGGTCGGTTCATCGGCGAGGATCACTTCGCCGCCATTGGCCAGCGCCCGGGCGATACTGACCCGCTGCTGCTGACCGCCGGAGAGCTGGCCCGGGGTATGGTGACTGCGATCGGCCAGTCCCAGTCTGCCCAGCAGCTGACGCGCACGTGCCTGGCGATCCGGGCGGCTGGTGCCGGCATAGACGGCCGGGATCTCCACGTTGGCGGCGGCATCGAGATGGGGCAGCAGGTGGTAGCGCTGAAAGATAAAACCGAAGTGGTGGCAGCGCAGCCGGGCCAGCGCCAACGCATCCATGGTGGCGGTGTCTTGACCGCGAAACAGATACTGGCCGCCGCTCGGGCTATCGAGACAACCCAGCAGGTTCATCAGGGTCGACTTGCCAGAGCCGGACGCGCCGACAATGGCGATCATCTCTCCTGCCGTGATGGTGAGGTCAAGAGGGTGGAGCACGGTGACTTCGCTGTCGCCGCTCTGGTAGCGTCGCTCGACCCCTTTCAGCTGGATCAACGGCAGCTGGTTCAGGGGCTCACTCATAGCATCACCGCCATCTCATCATTGTCGGCGGGGGCACTGTGATTGAGCTGCACCTCCTCCTTCTCACTCAGCCCGCTGATCACCTCAATGCGGATCTCGTCCTTCATACCGGTCTTGATATGACGGGTTTCGGTTGTCTCATCGTCCTTGATCACGGTGACTTCATACTCGTTGTCACCCAGCGACTTGCCGAGGGCGGTTTGCGGCACAGTGAGCACCTGCTTGCGCTCGCCGAGCACAATGGTCACCTGGGTGGTCATTGCGACCCGCAGGGTATGGTCGGGATTGGGTACATCGAACAGGGCGTAGTAGTAGACAGCCGCATTGCTGGTGGTGGTGCCGGTGGTGGCCTGATCGTTGATGTTGGTGGGCGCTAACTCCACGGCGCGAAGCGTACCTTGATAGCGGGTATCCGGATCGCCAATGAGGGTGAAGTAGACTGGCATGCCAGCTTTGACCTTGGTGACATCAGCTTCGGAGATCTGCGCCTTGACCGTCATAGTCTCGAGGTTGGCCAGCTTGAGCACGGTCGGCACCGTCTGGCTGGCTGCCAGGGTTTGGCCCTGACGGGTCACAATGCTGATAACGGTGCCATCCATCGGCGCCAGGATCTTGGTGTAGCCCAGCTCGGTCTTGGCCCGATCAACCTTGATCAGGGCGTTGTCGATATTGGCCTGGCTATTTTGTAGTTCGGCGCGGGTGACCGCCAGCAGTGCCTCGGCACTCTCCAGATCGGCCCTTGAGCTCGCCTCCTGCTTGAACATCTGCTGCTGGCGCCGCCAGGCGAGCTCGTTCTGTTTGAGTTGTGCCTGCTTGATCTTGAGCTGGGCGCGGTTGCTGGCAAGTTCCGCCTCGGCCGTCTTGAGGTTGTTCTGGGCAATCAGGGGATCGATCTCGGCCAGCAGGTCTCCCTGCTTGACCTGATCTCCGGCCTCGACGGCCAGCTTGGTAACCTGACCGGAGACCTGGGCCCCCACATCCACCTGCTCCACGGCCTGCAGCACGCCACTGGCCAGTACGGTCTGGGCGATATCCTCGCGGGTCACTTGAGCGGTCAGCATCGCCTTGGGTGGTTGACTGGGCCAGAGCAGCCAGCCGAGGAGCACCATGGCGATCAGCATGGTGATGGCCAGGGTTCTCTGCTTGGGGGTTATGTTCATCGATCACCTGAATGGAAACGGAAAAGGTTGTGCGCGGCGATTATCCTGCAGCAAAGCCCTGATAAATAACAGCCGCAAATATGTAAGCAAAGTTATGGCGTTAACTGTCAATAAGCCGTGAAAGGAGTAAGCGAGAGACCGCAGTGGTGAGCAAGATGGTCAGCAAGAGGGTGGGGAGTGCGGCTGGCGGTGGCGATGATAAAGCCCTGCGCAGAGGCAGGGCTTTGGAATAGGTAATGGCGAGTGAGGATCAGGCCTTGGCCAGCAGATCCATTACCCAGGGCAGACCCTGCTTCTTGCGGCTGACAAAGCCCGGGTGGTAGCTGGACTCTGCCGGTACTTTGGCGTGCTCGGTAAAGTAGATACGGCTGGCAGCCGCAGTCAGGTCAGTCACCATCAACACGAAGAAGTCGAGCCCTTCACTCGCCACGCGCTGGGCCATCTCCTGCTGTAGGGCTGGCAGGTGCTCGGCCAGCTGCTGCTCGCTGCCCACTTCGATCTGGCTCATGATGAAGTTGCAACCTTCCGCCTGGAACGCTTTCTCATCCTGCTGCAGCAACTGCGCAGGAGTGAGGCCGCTCAGATCGGTTTTCGCCATCAGCAGCTGTTGACCAAACTCGGCCAGCGACACCTCGGCCAGCGGTGCAAGACGCTCGCAGGCGATCTTGTCCTGCTCGGTGGTGGTGGGCGAGGTGAGACAGAGGGTGTCGCTCATGATGGCACCCAGCATCAGGCGAGCCTGGCTGCGGGTCACGGTACCTTGCTGGCTCAGCAGATCGAAGGCGATGGTGCAGGTGCAGCCGACGGCCCGGATCCACGCATCCAGCGGAGATTGGGTGACCAGAGTGCCGAGACGGTGGTGATCCACCAGGCCCAGTACATTGGCTTGTGCCAGTGTGGCAGGGCCCTGTTCCAGATCACTGAAATCCACCAGCCAGACATTTTCACCGGTCATATCTTTGGTCAGCAACTCGGGTTCGCTGACGCCAGCCTGCTCCAGAATAAAACGGGTTTCGGTGCGCAGGTCACCCAGACGCCATGGGGTGGCCTGACGGCCCTGGCCATTGAGCCAGTCGGTGATAACCAGCGCACTGCAGATACTGTCGCTATCAGGATTCTTGTGACCAAAAACGTGGATCATAGACAAAGCCTCACAATTGGATACCCATAAAGGGGGGCAACACTATGCGAAATCCGCTACATGAAGGCAACCGGATCCACGCTCATGTTGCTGCCAGCTTCGCCTAACTCGCCATTTTATTGATCTGGGTCGGTAATCCTGACGTGAGTTCGGTGCTCACAGTTGGCTATTGGCTATTGGCTATTGGCTATTGGCTATTGGCTATTACTGACTGCGCAGGCCATAGCTCTCTCCTGTGCCTGCGCAGTCAGCATGTTCGGTCAGCCCTGTCAGTCGCCATCGCTGCAAATCGGCGTTTTGGCCTGATTCAACGGCGCAGCAGCTCGCGAGCATTGGCCAGGGTGTTGTCGGTGATCTGGTCGCCACCGAGCAGACGTGCCAGCTCATTGAGGCGGGCATTCTGGTCGAGCGAATCCATCCGAGTTTCGGTGGTTTTGCCATCGGTATGCTTGCTCACCACCATATGCTGGTGGCCGTTGCCTGCCACCTGAGGCAAGTGAGTGACCACCATCACCTGAGTGGACTCCCCGAGCTGGCGCAGCAGGCGACCCACCACGGCGGCAGTCGGGCCGCTGATCCCCACATCCACTTCGTCGAAAATCAGAGTCGGGGTTGAGACCTTGCGGGCGCTGATCACCACGATGGCGAGACTGATGCGCGACAGTTCACCGCCTGAGGCCACCTTGCCAAGCGGCTGGATCGGTTGGCCAGGGTTGGTGGTGACCATAAATTCCACCCGATCTATACCCAGCGGAGAGAGGCTGCTCTGGGCATCGGGGCGCACCTCGATGGCAAAGCGGCCATCGGGCATCGCCAGTTCGTGCATGCTGCTGGTTACCTTGGCGCCCAGCTCCTGGGCGTAACGCTGACGGCTCTGACTCAGGGCTTCGGCGGCCTGGACAAAAGCCTGACGGGCCTCGGCCAGCTCATCTTCCATCCCCTCTAACCGCTCTTCATCGGAGTTGAGGCGAGCAAGATCAGAGGCCAGCTCCTGATGGTACTGAGCCAGATCTGCCGGTTTGACGTGGTGCTTGCGGGCCAGATTGATCGCCTTGGAGAGGCGAGCTTCCAGCTCGTTGAACCGCTCGGGATCCAGCTCCAGCCGATCGAGATAGCTGCGCAGCTCGCTGTGGCTCTCCTGCACCCCGATCAGTGCTTCGTTCAGCATCTCCAGTACCGGGGTGAGGCGGCTGTCCATGCTGACCAGCCCCTCGGCCCGATCGACGGCTGATTGCAGCAGCCCAGCGATAGTGGTCTCTTCGTTGTCATAGAGCAGGTCGAGGCAAGCCCCGCACTCTTGCATCAGCTCTGTGCCGTTGGCCAGACGCTGGTGCTCCTCTTCTATTTCTTCAAACTCCCCCGGCTGCAGGGCAAATTCGTCCAGCTCTTGCACCTGATACTCGATCAGCTGGCGGCGGGCTTCCCGCTGCTGCTGCTCGGCCTTGAGCCGGTTCAGCTCGTTTTGTAGTTGACGCCACTGCTGATAGTGCTGGCGCACCTCATCGAGCAGCAGATGGTGGCCGGCGTAGCCGTCGAGCAGGGCGAGCTGGTAGTCGGGTTTGAGCAGCATCTGGTGGGCATGCTGACCGTGTACGTTGACCAGCAGCTGACCCAGATTCTTGAGCTGGGTGAGGGGGACGGGCACGCCGTTGATATAGCTGCGTGAGCGACCCTCGGCGGAGATGACTCGCCGCACGATACACTCCCCTTCGTTTTCCAGTTCGTTGGTGGCGAGCCAGGCGCGGGCGGCCGGGTTGTTGTCCAGCAGGAAGCGGGCGCTGACCTCGCTTTTGTCGCTATCGGGTCGCACCATGCCGGCTTCGGCCCGCTCTCCGAGGCAGAGACCGAGAGCATCGATGGCGATGGATTTACCGGCACCGGTCTCACCTGTGATGCAGGTCATGCCCGGTTGCAGATCGAGTTCGAGAAACTTGACGATGGCGAAGTTGTTGACGGTCAGCTGGGTCAGCATGGTCTCATCCTGTATAGGTCAACATTACTGTGTATGCATCCAGTATATACTGGTCTTATATACAGTAAAGAGGGCGCCGCCATTTTTAACACAGGAAAGCCGCGCCAGTGCGCCATGGCTATGAAAATGCGGTACTGATATGAGGGTGCAGGGGAAGTTGCAATGAAAGAAAAGAGAAGGGCGCCAATTCAGGCGCCCTTCTCTGGTAATGCCGTTGTCGGTCAAAGCTGATTAGAACAGCTTGCTGCCCCAGCCGAGCTTGTTGCGCAGCACATGGAAATAGCTGTAGTCGAGGGGATGCACCAGATGAAGCTGGTGGTGGCTCTTCTTGATCAGGATCTCGTCCCCCGGGTGGACCGCCAGCGTCACCTGGCCGTCACAGCTCACCTGCATGGCATCGTCCTGATTGTCCGGCGAGACCAGCAGCCGCACTTCGCTGTCGGCATCGAGCACGATGGGGCGACTGCTGAGGGTATGCGGGAACATTGGCACCAGCGTGATGGCGTTGAGCTTGGGGGTGAGGATGGCGCCACCTGCTGACAGGGAGTAGGCGGTCGAGCCGGTCGGTGTGGCGACGATGATGCCGTCCGAACGCTGGCTATACATAAAGCTGCCATCGATATAGACCTCGAACTCGATCATATGGGCGATCTTGCCCGGGTGCAGCACCGCCTCGTTGACCGCAAGATTACTCGACTTGCGCTCGCCGTGGCGATAGACCGAGGCCTCAAGCAGGAAGCGGTGTTCGCTCTTGTAGTGGCCGGAGAGCACCTGCTCCAATGGCAGCAGGTAATCCTGCGGCGAGAGATCGGTCAGAAAGCCGAGGTTACCCCGGTTGACCCCGATCACTGCTACATCGAAGCGTGACAGCACTCGCGCCGCCCCCAGCATGTTGCCGTCACCGCCGACCACGATGGCGAGATCGGCCTGCTGGCCCAGTTGTACCAGATCCATCACGTTTTCATCGAGGATGCTCAGGGTCTGGGCGACCCGGCTCTCCACCAGTACCCGAAAGCCGCGGGCGGTCAGGTATTGATGCAGGCCGGTCAGCGTCTGGTTGGCCCCCTCATGGTGGGGTTTGCCAATCAGGGCGATGGTTTTGAACGGAGAATCCATAGTCAGTCAGATCTGGGATGGGTATTGCGGGCCAGTATACAGTGCTTTGCTCCGCTTGTGACGCTCTCCCGTGTGACGGGGCTGGCTATCCCCTTGAGGCTACTGGTTAAACGATGAGCGGTAACCCGGATAAACCGACGGTTGCGGCTATTCAGCAACCCAGATTGCCCTTTACCCCTTGAAAGCCGGGGATGCATCCCCATAATAGCGCCAACATAGTCGGTCTGTTGTCGTCCGGTCGCTCAACCAGACGTCAGGGCCCTCATAAGTAACCCCGGAATTGGAGATGTCATGAACCACGAAGAGCAAAAGGTTGAAGCGATGGAGCAAGTGGAAGCCCAGCCAGTCGAGCCGACCGATGTAGACAGTGAAGTGACAGCCGAGCAGGCCCGCATTGCCGAACTGGAAGCGCAGCTGGAAACCGCCATCCAAAAAGCGGCGGAAGAGCGTGAACGCGCCCTGCGTACCGCCGCCGAGATGGAGAACCTGCGTCGTCGTACCGAGCTGGATGTGGAGAAGGCGCACAAGTTCGCTCTGGAGAAGTTCGCCAATGAACTGCTGCCGGTGCTGGACAACCTTGAGCGAGCCATCGAACTGGCCGACAAGGAGAACGAAGCCCTCAAGCCGATGATCGAAGGTGTCGAGCTGACCCTGAAATCCATGCAGAGCGGCGTGGCCAAGTTTGGTCTGGTAGCGCTCGACCCGATCAACCAGCCGTTTGACCCCAACGCCCATCAGGCGATGAGCATGGTGCCGAGTGCCGATGTGGCCCCGAACACCGTCATTGCAGTGATGCAGAAGGGCTATGACCTCAACGGTCGGGTGATCCGTCCGGCCATGGTGATGATCGCCAAAGCGGTCGACTGATTGGCTGTGGGTGCCCGAGCCCGCCCTGTGGCGGGCTTTTTGTTTCGCAGTGCAGCACCTGTTCATCTTGCCCGGTTTACGGCTCAACGTGATCGCGCAACCATGACAAAGGGTGTGGTTTTTTTAGGTTGGGGCTTGAAGCTGCGTCTGGCGACCCCATATAGGTAGCAAGGCCGCGGCGGCACAAAAAATTTGATGCCGGGAGCTTGAAAGCCAGATTGGCAGCCCCCACCTAGCCGTTAACGCATTAAGGCGAGTTCCTCGCCAGTTTATTCAAAGTATTTGGAGATTCGTCAAATGGGTAAAATCATCGGTATTGACCTGGGTACTACCAACTCCTGCGTCGCTATTCTGGATGGCGACACTGCTCGCGTGATCGAGAACGCAGAAGGCGATCGTACTACTCCGTCCATCATTGCCTATGCCGATGATGGCGAGATCCTGGTTGGTCAGCCGGCCAAGCGTCAGGCAATCACCAACCCGAAAAACACCCTGTTCGCCATCAAGCGTCTGATCGGTCGTCGTTTTGAAGATGAAGAAGTGCAGCGTGACCTGAAAATCATGCCGTACGCCATTGCCAAAGCTGACAACGGTGACGCCTGGGTTGAAGTGAAGGGCAAGAAAATGGCACCGCCGCAGATCTCTGCCGAAGTGCTGAAAAAGATGAAGAAGACCGCCGAAGACTACCTGGGTGAGCCGGTCACCGAAGCCGTTATCACTGTTCCGGCCTACTTCAACGACGCCCAGCGTCAGGCTACCAAGGATGCCGGTCGCATCGCTGGTCTGGATGTAAAACGCATCATCAACGAACCGACTGCAGCTGCTTTCGCCTATGGCGTAAACAAGGTCAAGGGCGAGCGCAAGGTTGCCGTATATGACCTGGGTGGTGGTACTTTCGATATCTCCATCATCGAGATCGACGAAGTGGAAGGTGAAACCACCTTCGAAGTACTGGCGACCAACGGTAACACCCACCTGGGTGGTGAAGACTTTGACAACCGCGTCATCAACTATCTGGTAGACGAGTTCAAGCGTGAGCAGGGTATCGACCTGCGCAACGACCAGCTGGCTCTGCAGCGTCTGAAAGATGCCGCCGAGAAGGCCAAGATCGAGCTATCTTCTGCCCAGCAGACCGACGTCAACCTGCCGTACATCACTGCAGATGCCACCGGTCCGAAGCACATGAACATCAAGGTGACCCGCGCCAAGCTGGAATCCCTGGTAGAAGACATGGTGAAAGATTCTCTGGAGCCGGTTCGTGTCGCCCTGAAAGACTCCGGTCTGGCAGTTGGCGAGATCGACGACGTGATTCTGGTTGGTGGTCAGACCCGTATGCCACTGGTTCAGAAGACCGTTGCCGAGTTCTTTGGCAAAGAGCCGCGTAAAGACGTCAACCCGGACGAAGCCGTGGCCATGGGTGCTGCCATCCAGGGGGCCGTACTGTCCGGTGACAAGACCGACGTACTGCTGCTGGACGTTACCCCGCTCTCTCTGGGTATCGAAACCATGGGCAGCGTGATGACTGCGTTGATCGAGAAGAACACCACCATCCCGACCAAGAAGTCCCAGGTGTTCTCCACTGCCGAAGACAACCAGTCTGCCGTGACCATTCACGTGCTGCAGGGTGAGCGCAAGCGCGCCAGCGACAACAAGTCTCTGGGCCAGTTCAACCTGGAAGGCATCCGTCCGGCTCCGCGTGGTCTGCCGCAGATCGAAGTGACCTTCGACATCGATGCCAACGGTATCCTGCACGTCTCTGCGAAGGACAAAGAGACCAACAAAGAGCAGAAGATCACCATCCAGGCCTCCTCTGGCCTGTCTGATGAGGAGATCGAACGTATGGTACGCGAAGCCGAAGCCAACGCGGCCGAGGACAAGAAGTTTGAAGAGCTGGTACAGGCTCGCAACCAGGCTGATGGTCTGGTCCACTCCGTACGCAAGCAGATCACCGAAGCCGGTGAAGCCCTGCCTGCCGACGACAAGACCAAGATCGAAGCCGCTCTGAGCGAGCTGGAAACCGCCATCAAGGGTGACGACAAGGCTGCTATCGAAGCCAAACAGCAGGCTCTGCTGGAAGCGTCCCAGAAGCTGATGGAGATTGCCCAGCAGCAGGCTCAGGCCCAGGGTGCAGCCGGTGCTGATGCCGGTCAGTCCTCCTCTTCTGCCAAGGCTGACGACGACGTTGTCGACGCCGAGTTCGAAGAAGTGAAAGACGACAAGAAGTAAGCCCGACCCAGATGGGCGAAGCAGGCTTCGCTCATCGGCTTAGTCAATGAATTTACGGGCGTTGGGTGACCAACGCCCGTCTGCGTAACCACAGGATGAGTATGTCGAAGCGCGATTTCTACGAAGTGCTCGGGGTGTCAAAAGGTGCCGACGAGCGCGAGATCAAGAAGGCGTACAAGCGTCTGGCCATGAAGTATCACCCTGACCGCAATCAGGGCGATGCCAGTGCCGAAGAGAAGTTCAAAGAGGTCAAAGAGGCCTACGAGGTGCTGACTGATGCCAACCTGCGCGCCCGCTACGATCAGTACGGTCATGCCGGTGTCGACCCGAGCCAGGGTGGCGGTGGCCACGGTGGCTTTGGCGGCGGTGCCGACTTCGCCGACATGTTTGGTGACGTATTCGGTGACATCTTCGGCGGTGGCCGTGGTGGTGCCCGTCGTGGCCCGGCCCGTGGCTCCGACCTGCGTTATACCATGGAGCTGACGCTTGAAGAGGCGGTGCGCGGGGTCTCCAAGGAGATCAAGGTGCCGACTCTGGTCCACTGCGAAGTCTGTAACGGCTCCGGTGCCCACACCGGCAGCAGCGCCCAGACTTGCCCGACCTGCCACGGCTCCGGCCAGGTGCAGATGCGTCAGGGCTTCTTCGCGGTTCAGCAGGCGTGTCCGCACTGTCACGGTCGCGGCAAGATCATCAAGGATCCGTGCCGCAAGTGCCACGGTGAAGGTCGCTACCAGCGCACCAAGACCCTGTCGGTGAAAATTCCGGCGGGTGTCGATACCGGCGACCGCATCCGTCTCTCCGGTGAAGGGGAAGCGGGGGAAGCGGGAGCTCCGGCAGGGGATCTCTACGTACAGGTGCACGTCAAAGAGCACGAGATCTTCGTGCGTGACGGCAACAACCTCTACTGCGAAGTGCCCATCAGCTTCACCGCAGCTGCCCTGGGTGGCGAGATTGAAGTGCCGACCCTGGATGGCCGCGTCAAGCTCAAGGTCACTCCGGAGACCCAGACCGGCAAGATGTTCCGCATGCGTGGCAAGGGCGTGAAGTCAGTACGCTCCGGTCAGGTAGGGGATCTGATGTGCAAGGTGGTGATCGAGACTCCGGTCAACCTCACTGAGCAGCAGAAAGAGCTGCTGCGCCAGCTGGACGAATCCTTCAGCGGTGCCGCTGCCAAGACTCACAAGCCGAAATCGGAAGGCTTCTTCGAAGGGGTGAAACGCTTCTTCGACGATCTGACCAAGTGATGGCATAGACCCGTGTCGATATAAAGAGAGAGGGAGGCGTGATGCCTCCCTCTCTTTTATCTTGAACTATCGGAGATGGCGGTGGTTTGGCTGCCCCCATCTGCTGTGCGCTGTCAGGCAGCAGCCAGTGACCCACCGAGGAAGGCATAGGCGAAACCAAAATAGATCAGCACGCCCAACAGATCCATGATCGAGGTGAGCATGGGGGAGCTGAGGGTTGCCGGATCAGTCCCCATCTTCCGTGCGGCAAACGGCAGGACCAGACCAAGCAGGCTGCCAACCACAGTCACCGTCATGGCAGAGAGGCTGACAATCATGACGATGTCCCAGCCGATGCTCTTGCTCCAGAATGCCATCACCCCTTCCAGCAGGGCGACACCCAGCCCCAGAGCCATTGCGACGGGCAGATCGCGCCGCAGCACGAAAAAGAAGTCACGCATGCTCAGCTTGATCTGACCCATGCCCATTGCCCGGATCACCAAGGTGGCCGACTGGCTGCCCGAGTTGCCCCCCATGTCGATAATAGGGGCAATAAAGGCTGCGAGGATCAGTACTTCGCTGATGAGTTCTTCCTGAGCGGCGACCAGATTGCTGGTCAGTATGCCGAATACGGTCAAGACCGCCAGCCAGAAGAATCGGGCGCTGAACATGTTAAAGGTGCTGGATGCGCGAAGATCAAGTTCGGGACCTCCCAGCGCAGCCGTACCACCGAAGCGGGCAATCCGGTTGGCATCTTCCTCTTCGGCAACATCCATTGCATCATCCACGGTCACCATGCCGAGCAACTGCTGATCCTGATTCAATACGGGGAGGGCCAGCAGGTTGTAACGGGCGATCATCTCCGCGGCTTCGCCTTTGGGGGCATCGGCCTGAATACTCACCAGCTCGCGCTGCATAATGGCCGAGATGGGGGTTTTGCTGTCGGCGAGAAACAGTTCGCGCAGGGAGACAACCCCGATGAGGCGGCGCATTTCATCCACGACATACAGGGTATAGATGCTCTCCCTGTCGGCAGCAGTGCTGCGCAGCCGTTGCAGCCCCTCTCCCACAGTGATGTCAGCCGTCAGGCTGGCACAATCCGAGCTCATGATGGAGCCGACGAGGTTTTCCGGGTAAGAGGCCAACCGTTGCGTATCCTCACGTTCTTCATCTGTCATCGCATCGAGCAGGGTCTGGCGCAAGGCTGCGGGCAGACGATTGTAGAGATCGGCTCTGTCATCGGGGGATAGGCGGGTACACAACTCCTCCAATTGGGGCTTGGCCATGGAACGTACCAGGCTGGCCTGAATATCGCTGGGCAGATGGCGGAAGATGCGTGCGGCACGCAATGCAGGAACCAGATTGAGAAAGGTATGAATATGTTTATCTGTCAGGCGGTTTATCGCTTGTGCCAGATCGACCTCATGAATATTCAGGCTGAGGCTCTGGATCCCCATACGATCCTTGTTTTGCAGCAGTACATACAGTTGTTGGTGAATATCTTGGTATTGCATTTATATATCCTTTAATACATCAGCCTGGAAAATAGAAAATAGAATTCCGACTGACATCACATCAGCAAAAATAGATAAGGAAATAACGCCCGAAAATTAATCCGGACTAGTCGCCGATACCGGCTCCAGGGTCAGGGTCCATGACACACCTCCTGATTGATGTAAAGAATCGTCATATGCTTACCCGTCAATAGCCACGCATGGGGAATGAACAGGTGTTGCACTCGGCACAAGTAAATGAAGGTGGAGCGGATCGCGGGACGGTCGTCGCCCGGCTAGCGGCTGTTGCCATCTCCCATGCCACCTTGTCAAAAGCCATGTGGCTACTGACCTGCAGCGATAGAGGCTCGCCATCGTTGACGCACGCCAGAGGCGGAAAAACATGGCGTGATGAGGTAACAGTGGTAATGACATGGTGACCCTGATATCAGGAGAAGACCCATGCAGGCATTATTTACGCATCCAGTCTGTAGCATTGGATGGCGTCAGTAACAGACATCGAGTGAATACAGGGAAGGAATTGCACTCAGGTGCAAATAAACCGCTCTCCGCATAGTGCGAGATAGCGGCAGAACAATCTGCGGGGATCTCGCGACTCAGGTATTGGCTGACGAGCTCAACAACCTACTGTCATCTGATGAATTGCCCACTGATGGTCTCCGTTATTAATCAATGCTGCGATGCTACTGGAATGGTTCTTATTGGTAAATAATTAATCCACCGCCAGAAACATTTAGAAACATCTTTATTGATATTTTGGTAATTGAACGACAGGAATGTCGCGTATTCAGCCATATCGCATGCGTGATCGGTATTATTTACGCTGCTTTGTAGCCGAACCTGATGGTGTAATGCGTGTAACAATCTCCACCAACAGAATGACGCATAGGGTATGCCGATACCTGGCAGACCCATCGCCAGCACCCTGATCCGGTTGGTGGTGAGGTGCCCCCCTTCCTATTCACATTGTCAGGGTCGCTGCTCGCAGAATCGGGATCCGCCTTATTGAGTGGATCCTGATGAGGGATCCTCCTCACAACTCCCGCCAATTCCTGCTGTACAAATGTTATCCCGCTCACACTGTTGCTGAAACGGTTTAGTTGTCATATTGAGTTAGCTAAATTGGTTTAGCTATGCTCTGGCTGTCAATAACAACAGCGCCCGTCCGGGCCACAGATGACAGGTGAGGAAGATGATGATGTTCAAGAGCAAGTTGGCGCTGGCGGTAGCGCTGGGATTGGGGATGAGCAGCCCGCTGTGGGCGGCGCAGGCGAGTATTGCAGGTGAGAGTGTCGAGGCCAGATTGGCGGCGCTGGAGGCGCGGGTACAGGCAGCCGAAGCGAGAGCCGAGGCGGCAGAGAGCCGTGCCAGTCAGGCGGAAGTGAAGGCGAGCGCGGCGAGCGAGCAGGCTCAGGTGGCCGACAACCGCAGCCAGCAGGTGGATGAGAAGACCGCAGGTGCCCAGGGCTTCGAGTTTCACGGCTACGCCCGCTCGGGCCTGTTGGTCAACGGCAATGGCAACGGCGGGCGCGGCGGCCCCTACATCACGCCAGCCGGTTCGGTGGGCGGGGCCGTCGGTCGCCTTGGCAATGAGGATGACACCTATATGGAGGCCAACCTGCTGAAAACCCAGACCTTCGAGGATGGCAGCTGGGCCCGCTACAAGCTGATGCTGGCAGACGGGGTGGAGACCAGCAACGACTGGACCGCCAGCGATTCGAGCCTCAATACCCGTCAGGTGTTTGCCGAGATCGGCAATCTGGCGAGCTTCGACGGCCCCTTCAAGAATGCGGTGCTCTGGGCGGGCAAGCGCTTTGATCGCGACAACTTTGACATCCACTGGCTCGATTCCGACGTGGTGTTCCTGGCCGGTACCGGCGGCGGTGTCTACGACGTGCAGCTGGCCGATAGCTGGAAGGCCAATTTCTCCCTCTATGGCCGCGATTACGGCGACATCAGCGCCAGCGGTCTTTCCGATATCGAGAGCTACATCCTCACCATGAACAACCGCGTCGGCAACTGGCAGTGGATGGTGAACGGTCTCTCGGCCAAGGACAATGACGCCCGCATCAATGACAAGGGGGCGGGCAGCGAGGCGGCGGACAAGGGGGCACACACCCTGCTGGCCTACCACGGCGAGAGCTTCTTTGGCCTCAACCCCGGTTTTGCCAGGGCGGCGGTGTTGTATGGTCATGGGCTGGGGGCCGAGGTCAAGGGGCTGGGCTCTGACAGCGAGCTGTTGCCGGACGCCGATGCGGTGCGGGTCGCCGTGTTTGGCGCCACCGATCTCAACTCGCGCTGGCGTTTTGCCCCGGCCCTGCTGGCCGAGCAGAGTCAGGATCGCTACGTGAAAGGGGATGAGTACCGCTGGCTTACCTTCAATACCCGGGTGGCGCAGGTGCTGAGCCAGAACGTCGAGCTGGTCTACGAGGCGGCCTGGCAGTACATGGATCTCGATCCCAAGGGTTACAAGGGACGCCAGGCGGTGAACGGCAACTTCACCAAGCTCACCTTCGCCCCCACCTTCAAGGCGCAGACCGCCGGTTTCTTCGAGCGGCCCGAACTGCGGGTGTTCGCCAGCTGGATGGACTGGTCCTCCGAGCTCGACAACTACGCCAGCGACGATGCCATGGGCCAGAGCAACTTCACCGCCGGTGGCGAGTGGAACTTTGGTGTGCAGATGGAAACCTGGTTCTAGTTCGTTATCCCGATCACAAAAATGGCAGCCGGTGCCGAGATCTGTTGGTTGGCTAAAACGGTTTAGCTGATAATGCCAGCCAACAGAACAGAGTTCGGGTTTGACCGTGGATCCGATGCAGCAGTGGAGTAGCAAGGTGACGAATCGTGTGTGGGTAATGGGGGATGCGGTGGTGGACTTGATCCCGGAAGGGGCGTTGCACTACCTCAAGTGTCCGGGTGGTGCGCCCGCCAATGTGGCGGTTGGCGTGGCACGGCTGGGTGGCGATGCGGCCTTTATCGGCCGGGTTGGTGCTGACCCGTTCGGCCGCTTTATGGCCGATACCCTGAGTGGGGAGGGGGTGGATATCGGTGCGCTGCGGCTCGATCCTGACCATCGCACCTCTACCGTGCTGGTAGAACTGGATGACGAGGGGGAGCGCAGCTTCACCTTTATGGTGCGCCCCAGCGCCGACCAGTTTCTCACCCCAAATGAGTTGCCCCGCTTCAAGGCCGGTCAGTGGCTGCTGACCTGCTCCATCGCGCTCGCCAACGAGCCGGTACGCATCAGCTGCCTGCAGGCCATGGCGGACATCAAGGCGGCAGGCGGGCGGGTCTGCTTCGACCCCAACCTGCGCCCCGAGGTGTGGGGCAACCCCGCCGAGATGTTGTCTCTGGTGCGTCAGGCAATTGCACAGGCGGATGTGATCAAGCTCTCCATCGAGGAGCTGCAACTGCTGAGCGGTGAGGATGATCTGGCTGCCGGGCTTGATACGCTCTCGGGCCCGGCGCTGGTGCTGGTGACCCGGGGCGCGGCCGGGGTGGTGGCGCGTCTGGGTGGCGAGCTGTTGGAGTGGGTGGGGCAGAAAGTGACCCCGCTCGACACCACGGGGGCGGGGGATGCCTTCGTCGCCGGGCTGCTGGCGGCCCTGGCCGGGCGCTCGTCGCTGCCGACTCTGGCCGAGCTGTCCGTCATCCTGGCTCAGGCTCACGGCTGCGGGGCGCTCGCCACCACCGCCAAGGGGGCGATGACGGCGCTGCCGACCCGCTCCGAACTGGATGCCTTTATGCGATCAGGCGCAAGCGGCTGTTGAGCTGCGGCTAGAAGCCCGGCTCGACAGCCCCTACTCTCATGTGACAAGGGCCCGCCAGCGTGGCGGGTCATAAGAGGAAGAATATGAATATCAGTGCGATAGCCAAGGATCTGGTGCCCCTGCTCGGGGGCAAGGAGAACATCGTCAGCGCTGCCCACTGCGCCACCCGGCTGCGGTTGGTGCTGGCCGATGACAGCAAGGTAAACAAGGCCGCCATCGACAAGCTGGAGGGGGTCAAAGGGTGCTTTAGCAACGCGGGCCAAATTCAGGTGATCTTCGGCACCGGTCTGGTCAACAAGGTCTATGCGGAGTTTGTGGCGCTGACCGGTACCGGCACCGCCAGCAAGGCTGAGCTGACCGACATGGCGGCGGCCAAGCTCAACGTGGCCCAGCGGTTGGCGCGAACCCTCTCCAACATCTTCGTGCCGATCATTCCGGCCATCGTCGCCTCAGGTCTGCTGATGGGGCTGCTGGGCATGGTGCGCACCTACGGCTGGGCCAATGCCGACAGCGCCCTGTTTGTGATGCTCGACATGTTCAGCTCGGCGGCCTTTATCATACTGCCGATCCTCATCGGCTTTACGGCGGCGCGGGAATTTGGCGGCAACCCCTATCTCGGGGCGACCCTTGGCGGCATCCTCACCCACCCGGCGTTGACTAACGCCTGGGGCGTGGCCGGTGGTTTCAAGACCATGGACTTTTTCGGGCTGGATGTGGCGATGATCGGCTATCAGGGCACCGTCTTCCCGGTGCTCTTGGCAGTCTGGTTTATGTCCCATCTGGAGAAACAGCTGCGCAAGCGCATTCCGGATGCGCTGGATCTAATCCTCACGCCGTTCCTCACCGTCATCATCACCGGTTTCGTGGCGCTGCTCTTTATCGGCCCAGCGGGTCGGGTATTGGGGGATGGCATCTCGTTCGGTCTGAGCGCCCTCTATGAGCAGGCTGGCTGGTTGGCGGGGCTGGTGTTTGGCGGCACTTACTCGCTTATCGTCATCACCGGTATCCACCACAGCTTCCATGCCATCGAGGCGGGGCTGCTGGCCAATCCGCAAATTGGCGTCAACTTCCTGCTGCCCATCTGGGCCATGGCCAACGTGGCACAGGGTGGGGCTTGCCTCGCGGTCTACTTCAAGACTCGCGACGTGAAGATCAAGGCCATTACCGTGCCGGCTGCCATGTCCTGCCTGCTGGGTATCACGGAAGCGGCGATCTTCGGGGTGAACCTGCGCTACATCAAACCCTTCCTCGCCGGTCTGTTTGGCGGGGCCTGCGGCGGCGCCTACGTGGTGGCGGCCAAGGTGGGGATGACGGCGGTGGGGCTGACCGGTATTCCCGGCATGGCCATCGTCCAGCCCATGAGCCTTGTTCATTACATCATCGGGCTGGTGATCGCCTTTGGCGCCGCCTTCGCCGCTTCCTACCTGCTCAAATACAAGGTGGAGTGATGAAGGAAAGCGATCTTCTCAACCAGATTGTCCGGTCGCTGCTGGCCGGACAGCTCAAGGCGGCGGCCGATCCCCATCGGCCCCGCTGGCATCTGGCAGCCCCGGTGGGGCTGCTCAACGATCCCAACGGCTTTATCGAGCACGACGGGCGCTACCACCTCTTCTACCAGTGGAATCCGCTGGGCTGCGAGCACCGCAACAAGGGCTGGGGCCATGTCACCTCCACCGATCTGCTGCATTGGCAGCACGAGCCGGTGGCGCTGTTGCCCACCGAAGCCTATGAGAGCCACGGCTGCTATTCGGGCTCTGCGGTGAGCGACGAGCAGGGGCGTCTGACCCTTATCTACACCGGCAATGTCAAATACCCGGATGGCAGCCGCACCGCCTATCAGTGTCTGGCCCGCGCCGACGGTGAGGGCGGTTTTGCCAAGCTGGGGCCTGTGCTGGATCTGCCCGCAGGCTACAGCGGCCATGTGCGCGACCCCAAGGTGTGGCACGACGGCCAGCAGTGGCTAATGGTGCTGGGGGCCCGCACCCTGGATGACAAGGGCGAAGTGCTGCTCTATCGCGGCGACACCCTGCAAAGCTGGCAGCGGGTGGGGCCCATCGCCGGTAGCGGGCGCGGGGGGCTGGGTGAGTTTGGCTATATGTGGGAGTGCCCGGATCTCTTCCCGCTGGGGGAGCGCCATGTGCTGATCAGCTGCCCGCAGGGGATTGCCCCGGCAGGCGAGCATTATCGCAACCTCTACCAGTGCGGCTGGCTTTCTGGCAACTTCGACGGCGAGCGCTTCGAGCACGGGGCTTTCCACGAGCTGGACCGGGGCTTCGAGTTCTATGCGCCGCAAACCACCCGAGACAGTCAGGGGCGCCGCCTCCTGTTCGGCTGGCTGGGGCTGCCGGAGGAGAACGAGATGAGCCAGCCTACGATCGCTCACGGCTGGATCCACCAGATGAGCTGCCCGCGGGAGCTGTTCTGGCAGGATGAGTGGCTCTGCCAGCGGCCAGTGGCGGAGCTTGCGGCGCTCAAGGGAGAACTGACCCGTTTCGAGGGGACGCTTGGCGAGTTTCCGGGGCTGGCCATCGACTCGGCCTGGCTCGATATGGAGCTCTGCGATGAGGGGAGCCTCTGGTTCGGTGCCGTGGCCGAGCTGGTGTGGCAGCCGGGGCGCATCACCTTACGGCGCCAGAACTGGCAGAGCGGAGCGTGGGAGACCCGCAGCAGCCCATGGGCTGGCGGGCGGATCACCGTCCTGTGCGATCGCTCCAGTCTCGAGTGTTTCATCGATGAGGGGCGGCACAGCCTGTCGGCGCGCTACTTCCCCGGGGAAAAGCCGCAACTTTCATCAGGTAACGGCGATGATGGCTGCAAAATTTGCCTCAATCACTGGTCGCTGTCGGCGTGCCTAGTACAATAGCCCGGTTCTAGTCAGCCGGGAGGCCAGGTGGAGAAGAAGAAACGGATCACGATTGCCCAGATCGCCGAACTGGCGGGGGTGTCCAAGGCGACCGCCAGTCTGGTGCTCAACGGGAAGAGTGCGGAGTACCGGATTGCCGACGATACCCGCAAGCGCATTCAGGCGGTGGCGGAGGAGTGTCACTACCTGCCGAGCTTTCACGCCCGCTCCCTGCGCGAGACCCGCAGCTACACCTGGGGGTTGGTGATCCCCGATCTCACCAACTTCGGTTTTGCCCGCATTGCCCGTGCCCTCGAGGCCTACTGCCGGGAGGCGGGCATCCAGCTGCTGATCGCCTGCTCCGAGGATGATCCCGCCCTCGAGCAGCGGGTGGTGGACAACCTCATCAGCCGTCAGGTGGATGGGCTTATTGTCGCCTCCAGCGGCCACAGCGATGACATCTATGCCCGCATCCACGACCGCCTGCCGGTAGTACAGCTCGACCGCCATATTGGCGAGTCGCGCCTGCCCATGGTGATCTCCGATGCCTGCAAGGCGACAGCCGAGCTGGTGCGGGACATGGCCAGCGAGTGCGGAGAGGAGATCTACTACTTCGGCGGTTTGCTGGATCTCTCCCCCAGCCGTCACCGGCTGGCGGGCTATGAGCTGGGGCTCCATCGCGCCGGTTTTGAAGCCGATGCCGCCCGGGTGCGCCATCGCGACTACCAGCCGAGCTCCGGTTATCAGCTGATGGCTGAGCTGGTGGCCGAGCTGGGAGCGCCCCCCAAGGGGCTCTTTACCGCCTCCTTTACCCTGCTGGAAGGGGTACTGCGCTACCTCAACGAGGCGGGGTTGATGGAGACAGGGATGCGGCTGTGCACCTTCGACGATCACGACCTGCTCGACTGCATTCCCATGCGAATCGACTCGGTGGCGCAGGATTGTCCGGCGCTGGCCCTCGCCGCTTTCGAGCTGATGCAGCAACTGATAGCGGGCAGTCCTCCCGCACAGACCGCCCAGGTGATCACCCCCAGGGTGCGCTGGCGCAGCCGCCGCTAGCCACTCTTCGCTCATCCATATGAAAAAGCCCCGCCATTGCTGGCGGGGCTTTTTGCTGTGGGCGGGTGGCTCGTTCCTCTGGCCGGCAGCTCAGTCGGTGGTACTGGCGCGCCAGAATATCTGCTTGATATGGGGATGAATGCCGAGTTTCACCATCAGGGCATCCAGTTCGTCGCCATCAATGGAGGTGGCCAGCAGCACCGCCGAGATCTCCAGATCCCTCTCGCCAAATGGCTCGATGTCGAGCTCGCTCATGGGATAGTTGGCCTGCTCCAGCATCTCCTCGAGCCAGTGCAGCACCTCCTTTTGATGCTCACGGGGGGTCAGGGCAGTCACCTTGTAGGTGACTTCAGTATCCAGATTGTCTACCGGGCGACGGTTGATCTGGTTGACCAGCGGTCTCAGCAGGGTGTTGGCGGCCAGCACGAACAGGGCGCCCAGAATGGCCTCCATGGCGAGCCCGGCGCCACAGGCGGCGCCGACCGCAGCGACACCCCACAGGGTGGCGGCGGTGTTGATGCCACGGATATTGCCCGACTCGCGCATGATGACGCCGGCGCCGAGAAAGCCGATGCCGGAGACAATATAGGCCACCACATGGACCACGTTGTAGTTGCCGCCGTGCAGGTCATAGATTCGCTGGGCCAGGCTGACGAACAGGGCGGCTCCCACGGCGACCAGCACGTTGGTGCGCAGGCCCGCGGTACGTTGGCGGTACTGGCGCTCCAGCCCGACCAGACTGCCGAGCACAAAGGCGAGCAGCAGGCTGGCCAGAGTGTCGAGCAGTGAGAGCATGTCTAGTTGTTGCCACATCTTCATGGCGTACTCCTTCTTATGAAAGCTGGCTTGGCACAATCCATGATGAAACGCCGGGTGGCGGATGGATCAGAGGGGGATTGAGCGGATGGCCAGCAGAAAAACGCAGCGTCCCGGGTTTAGCTTCCGGGGCGCGAGCATCATCAGATGCCCTGACGCTCGGAGAGGACGCAACAAGTGGGGCCAGCGTGGCTGGCCCCTTGAACGGTCGTTAGTGCAGCAGGATGCGCGTCAGTTGAGTTCGGGAGTCGTGTCGATGCGCGGACGCAGCTCCCAGCGCACCGGATGCGCTACTCCGACCTGATGAACAAACTGCACCAGATAGCGGCGCTGGGGTGGAGTGCAGTGCACATTGAGCACCAGCTCTCGCCCGCCGCTGCGACCCGGTTTCATCGATTGCATCGGTTGCAGTCCGGCCGGTTGCAGGGTGTGGCTCACCATATCCAGCACCTGCTCCATATCGGCGCGATCCTCGCAGCGGATCTGCAGCCTATAGTGGTGCTGGCGCGGTTTGCCGCCCAGCCAGCGTGGCAACATGCCGCGCCCCAGCTTGCTCAGCAGGGGGTGAGCCCGGGGTGCAACAGAACCTGTTGCGACCGCGCGATCCGCAGCCGGTTTGATTGAGATAAAACGCATAGCAGCCTCCTTGTGGGAAGCAGAAACTATGCAGGCAAGGTGTCATGGCAAAGCCAGATCACCTGACGTCAAGTGTAAAAAGGGAGAAGAGGGGAGTGGATTTCCGCTTCTCGCAGGGTTGCGAGCATGCGGCAGAGAAAGACCTGCGGCTAGCTCGCGACCTTGGTACCGACGATGAGGGTCGGTCTACAACTGTCACTTGATGAGTTGCCCACTGATGGTCTCCGCTGTGTTAAGAACGGCAAAATGGTACTCATCCAGAGCGGTGAGGTAAAGCCTTATCGGCCTTCCAGCAACATTTAGATACAAGTTTGTCAATAATGGGGCCGACTGGCTACCTCCATAAGCATCAGGGAGCGACGATAGCCATCGCCGCGCGATGACGCCCCGCTAGCAGGACCGCCCCTGTCTTGCGCGACCTGTTACTTCAGCCCCAGGCGCTTGAGGAGCATGGCGGCCGGGCAGAAACCGGTGAATGCGCTCTGGATCAGGTTGACCCCGACAAAGGCACTCAACCAGACAAAGCCCGGATGAACCCAGGTGGTAAGGATCAGCGAGAGCAGCAACATGCAACCCGCGACGATTCTGACGCCGTTATCTACTGTCATGGTCTTTCTCCTTATCTACTTTAGATGTTGCTAATTTAGTGTTGTTTTATACAATAGAACAAATATCAGCAATTGCTAATTTACTCTTATGAGCCAATTCGACGAGATGAACAGACATGCGACAGCCGCCGCCTCCCTGCTCAAGGCGTTGGCTCATCCCGAACGCCTGATGGTGCTCTGCCAGCTGGTGGAGGGGGAGAAGGGGGTCGGGGAGCTGCTGGCCCATAGCCAACTCGGGCAGTCGGCCTTCTCCCAGCAACTGTCGGTATTGAAGCGCTACGGCCTGATCCGTTCGCGCAAGGTCTCCCAGCAGATCTACTACTCGCTGGTGAGCGAGGCGGCCGCCGATGTGTTGGGCGCGCTGCAAACCCATTTTTGTCACTCAGAAAATAAGGAATCTTGATGATGGAAAGCCAATGGCTGCTCTCTTTGGGCGGTGGCATGCTGGCGGGGCTGTCGGCCCTGATCCTGATGTTGTTCAACGGCCTGGTGGCCGGGATCAGCGGTATTCTGGCCGGTGCGCTGCAACACCGTGCGCCGTGGCGGGTGCTGTTTCTGCTGGGGCTCGGGGCGGGTGCCTGGTTGGCGCTGAACCTGGGCTGGGCCCGCATGCCCACATTCACCACGCTGCCCGGCTGGCCCGTTGTGCTGCTGGCCGGTCTGCTGGTCGGCATCGGTACCCGTCTTGGCAATGGCTGCACCAGCGGCCACGGCATCTGTGGCATGGGGCGGCTCTCCCTGCGCTCCATCGTCGCCACCCTCACCTTTATGGCGGCAGGCTTTATCACCGTCTTCGTCACTCATCATCTGCTGTAAGGGGCTGATCGCCATGAAGTTGCTGACAAGTTTGTTTGCGGGCCTGCTGTTTGGACTGGGGATGGCCATCTCCGACATGGTGGATCCCGCCCGGGTCACCGGTTTTCTCGATCTGGCAGGCACTTGGGATCCCAGCCTTGCCTTCGTGATGGGGGGCGCCCTGCTGGTCTTTATGCCGGGTTATTTTCTGCTGGTGAAACCCCGTCCCCTGAGCCTGCTGGGGGAACCAATGGCCCGGGTTCCCGCTCCCGTGCTGGATCGCCGCCTGATTGGCGGGGCTGCGCTGTTTGGTATCGGCTGGGGATTGGTGGGCATCTGTCCTGGGCCTGCTCTGAGTCTCATTTCCAGCGGGCAGCCCATGATAATGTTGTTTATCGCGGCCATGGTGGCCGGGATCTTGCTGTTTGACAGAGGGCTGGCCAGGGTGCTGACCAAGGCGCCAGCTCGGGGAAAGGATAAGGTGCGCCAGTCCCATACCGCCTGATCCCGTGAAGTGACTGATGATGCCAGGGAAGGAGAGTAATGATGGAAAAGATCCGGTTGCTGGGGATCACCTTGTTGGTGATGACATCGCAGGCCATGACATCCGCCCTGGCCGCGGAAGGGGAGCCAGAGCCCTTGCTGACAGTGGCGCCACTGCCGGTGACCGACTGGCTGACGCTGGATGGCACCGTCAGTGCCATCCATCAGGGGACGGTGGCGGCCCAGACCAGCGGCCGGGTCTCCCGCATGCTGGTGGATGTAAACGATCAGGTGCAGGCGGGGCAACCGCTGCTGGAGATCAGCGGCAAGGAGCAGTTTGCCGCCGTCACGGGGGCGCAGGCACGGCTGGCGCGGGCGCAGGCCCAGCAGGTGGAGGCAGAGCGCCAGCTCGCCCGCTTTCAGGCGCTGATTGCCAAAGGGGTGATCACCCGCGCCCAGCTCGACAATGCCCAGGCGACTGATCGCGCCGCCCGCGCCGAGGTCAATGCGGCCGATGCGGCCCTCACTCAGGCCCGCGAGGCCTACGGTTATACCCGTATTCTGGCCCCTTACGCCGGAGTGGTGACCAAACGGCTGGTAGAGCTGGGGGAGACTGTCGCCCCCGGCACCCCTCTGCTCTCCGGCTTCTCCCTAGACACACTGCGGGTGGAGGTGGAATTGCCCCAATCCGCCCTGACGCTCGCTCGGTCACCTGCTGATGTGCAGGTGCTGCTGCCGGATGGCAAGTCTGTTATCCCGGTCAAATTGACCCGCTTCAACTATGCCGACAGCCAGAGCCACGCCTTCAGGTTGCGCCTCGACTTGCCGCCGCAAACCACCGGGGTATTGCCCGGCATGTGGCTCAAGGTGCAGCTCAAGCAGGGTGAACGTCAGGTGTTGCAGGTGCCGGATCGCGCCCTGCTGCGGCAAGGGGAGTTCAACGGTGTCTATCTGCAACAGCCCGCTGGCTGGGCCCTGACGCCGGTGCGGGTAGGCCATTGCTTTGAAGGGCAGTGCGAGATCCTGGCCGGTCTGCAAGCCGGTGACAAGCTGGCCCCCGATGGCTGGGCGCAGCAGCAGGAGATGGCCCATGAGTAGCGAACTGAACAGCAACAAGGAGAGGCTGGGGCCTGCCGGTCGGCTGGCTGCGCTGTTTCAGGGCTCGGCCATCACTCCGCTGCTGGCACTGGTGGGGCTGCTGCTCGGCCTGTTTGCAGTGCTGGTGACTCCCAAGGAGGAGGAGCCGCAGATCGATGTCACCTTCGCCGATGTCTACATTCCCTTCCCGGGGGCCAGCCCGGCTGAAGTGGCCTCTCTCGTCACCACCCCTGCCGAGCAGGTGGTTTCCCAGATAAAGGGAATTGATACCCTCTACTCTTTTTCCCAACCCGATGGCGCCCTGCTGGTGGTGGTATTCAAGGTAGGGGTGAGCCGCGAACAGGCCATCGTCGATCTCAACAACCAGCTCGACTCCAACCGCGACTGGTTGCCACAGGGGATCGGAGTCGGTCAGCCGCTGGTGAAACCCCGGGGGATCGATGATGTCCCTATCGTCAGTTTGACCTTATGGAGCAAAGAGGGGAGCAAGCAACTGGGGGCTCCCGAGTTGACCCAGGTCGCCCATGAGCTGGAGACCGAACTCAAGCGCATTCCCGGTACCCGCGATATTTACACGCTGGGCAGCCAGAGCGCCGTGTTGCGGGTGATGCCGGATCCGGCGGCCCTCAGCGCCCACGGCATCAGCTGGGGCGATCTGAGCCAGCGACTTGCGGCCGCCAATCAGGTGGGCCCGACACAGGCCATCGAGCAAGATAACCGGGAGATCAAGGTGCAGGTCGGGCAGTTCCTGCAAAGTGAGCAGGAGGCTAGAGAACTGGTGGTGGGGCTGCACGACGGCAAGCCGGTCTATCTGGGAGAGGTGGCCAAGGTCTCTCTGGGTCAGGAGACTCCGACCAAGCGCAGCTGGATGGGGCTGGGGCAGGCCAGTTATCCGGCGGTGACCCTGGCCATCGGCAAACAGCCGGGCCAGAACGCGGTTGATGTGGCCAAGCGGGTGGAGGCGCGGGTCGAGAGTTTGCAGAACCGACTGATCCCTGCCGGGGTCAAGGTGACGGTGACCCGGGACTACGGCGTTACCGCCGAGACCAAATCCAACACCCTGATCGGCAAGCTGATTTTTGCCACCACGGCGGTGGTGCTGCTGGTACTGGTGAGCATGGGTTGGCGCGAGGCGCTGGTAGTTGGCGTTGCCATCGTCATCACCCTGGCGCTGACCCTGTTTGCCAGCTGGGCCTGGGGCTTTACCCTCAACCGGGTGTCGCTGTTTGCGCTGATCTTCTCCATCGGCATTCTGGTGGATGACGCCATTGTGGTGGTGGAGAACATCCACCGCCATCGCGGTTTGGGCAAGGGGGCGCTCAAGGATCTGATTCCGGGGGCGGTGGACGAGGTGGGGGGGCCGACCATACTGGCGACCCTGACCGTCATCGCGGCCCTGTTGCCGATGGCCTTTGTCAGTGGCCTGATGGGCCCCTACATGAGCCCCATCCCCATCAATGCCAGCATGGGGATGCTTATCTCCCTGCTGGTGGCCTTTATCTTCTCCCCCTGGCTGGCGAGCCATTTGCTCAAGGATTCGGCGCACGGTGCCCACGGCGAGGCCAAGGCGGGTCTTTTTCACCGGCTGATGACCCCTTTCCTGATCGGTGATGGCGCCAAGCGCGCCAGACGCAAGCTCTGGCTGGCGGTGTTGCTGCTGGTCGGGGCGGCTACCGCCATGCCGGTGGTGCAGTGGGTGGTGCTCAAGATGCTCCCCTTTGACAACAAGTCGGAATTTCAGCTGGTGCTCGATATGCCGGAGGGGGCGACCCTGGAGCAGACCGAGCGCACCCTGCTGGCGGTCGGGCGGGAGCTTGCCAAGGTGCCCGAGGTGAAGGATTACCAGATCTATGCCGGTACCGCGGCCCCCATCAACTTCAACGGGTTGGTGCGTCACTACTTTATCCGCAGCGGCGCCAACGTGGGGGATATTCAGGTCAATCTGGTGGACAAGCATGAGCGGGATCGCAGCAGTCACCAGATTGCCCAGTCGGTTCGGGAGCCGCTGCAGGCCATCGCCAGTGCGGCAGGGGGTAACCTGAAAGTCGTTGAGGTGCCGCCCGGCCCGCCGGTCTGGTCCCCCATCGTTGCCGAGATCTATGGCCCGACTCAGGCCGCCCGCGAAGCGGCGGCGCGCGCCGTACAGGCCCGTTTTGTGGCCACGGCGGATCTGGTGGATGTGGATATCTATCTGACCGACCCGCAGCCCAAGTGGCGGCTGGTGGTGGATCGCAGCAAGGCGACCCTGCTCGGGGTCGATCTCGGGGATCTGGTGAATACCCTCAATGGCGGGGTGGGTTATCAGGATGCCAGCTGGCTGCAGGGGCACGGCGCCAAGTATCCGGTGCCGATCCGCATCGAACTGGCTCCCGGTGACAAACGGGATCTGGCGGGCGTACTGGCCCTCAAGGTGCGCAGCCAGAGCGGCCAGCTGGTGCGGGTCTCCGAGCTGGTGAGTCGCCGTGATGAGGTGGCCCCCAGCTATATCATGCACAAGAACATGCAGCCCATGGTGATGGTGGTGGCCGACATGGGCGGCCATACCGACAGTCCGCTCTACGGCATGTTTGCCGCCAGTGCCGATATCGACCTGCCCCAGTATTACGTGCAGCAGCCCGACAAGTTGGGAGAGGTGGCGCTGTTGTGGGACGGGGAGTGGAGGATCACCTACGAGACCTTCCGCGACATGGGGCTAGCCTACGGGGTGGGGATGATCCTCATCTACCTGCTGGTGGTGGCCCAGTTCCGCTCCTATCTGGTGCCGCTCATCATCATGGCCCCCATTCCGCTCACCCTCATCGGGGTGATGCCGGGCCACGCCCTGCTGGGGGCCCAGTTTACCGCCACCTCGATGATCGGGATGATTGCTCTGGCCGGGATCATCGTGCGCAACAGCATCCTGCTGGTGGACTTTATCGAGCAGCAGCGCAGCGCCGGAGTGGCGTTCGAGCAGGCGGTGATCGAAGCGGCACAGGTGCGGGCCAAACCCATCATGCTGACGGCGCTGGCGGCGATGATCGGGGCCCTGTTTATCCTCGATGATCCCATCTTCAACGGACTGGCCATCAGCCTGATTTTCGGGATCCTGGTCTCCACTTTGCTCACCCTGGTGGTGATACCCTTGCTCTATTATGCCCTGCTCTCCCGACGCTCATGACGGGAGTCACTAGCGAAAGGATGCGCGATGAAGAGAGGTTGGTTGTGGTGGGGAAGTGGCGCCGTGGTGGCGGTGGCGGCTGTGGCATGGTGGTGGCGACCGCAGCCGACGCCGATCAGGCTGGCTGAGGTCGGGCGGGGGGATGTGCTGGTCACCGTGGTCAACACCCGGGCTGGCACCATCAAGTCGTGTCAGCGGGCCGGACTCAGTCTGCCCGGTGGCGGCGTGGTGGAGCAGATCGCCGTCAAGGCTGGGGAGCGGGTAGCCCGGGGAGATCTGCTGCTGACCCTCTGGAGTGACGACATTCACGCCGATCTTGCCCGTGCCCGTGCCCAGCAGGCCCTTGGCAAGACCCAGCGCGAGGAGCGTTGCAGCGAGGCGGCCTACTACGAGCGGGAGGCCAACCGGCTGGCCACCTTGCTGGCCAAAAATCTCACCTCCCGCACCCTCGCTGAGCAGGCCCAGAATCTGGCCGATACCCGCCGCTATGTCTGTCAGGCATCCCGTCAGCAGGAGCGGGTCGACGAGGCGCAGGTCGCCCAGGTGGAGGCTCGCTTGAGCGAGCGTCGCCTGCTGGCGCCGTTTGCCGGCGTGGTGGCGGAGGTCAACAGCAAGCTGGGCGAATACATGACCCCCTCACCGCCCGGAGTGGCCATGCCTCCGGTGATCGATCTTATCGATGATAAGTGTCTGTATGTCTCAGCCCCCATCGATGAGGTGGATGCCGCCCGCCTCAAGGTGGGCCAGTCTGCCCGGGTACTGCTCGATGCCATGCCCGGGCGCGATTTTGCCGCTACCGTCACCCGTATCGCCCCCTATGTGAAGGAGCTGGAGAAGCAGGCCCGCACCGTCGAGGTGGAGGCATCGCTCACTGCCCTGCCCACCGATGTGCCCCTGCTTATCGGCTACAGCGCCGATCTTGAGGTCGAGGTGACCCGCGCCACCGATGTGCTGCGGGTAGCGGCCAGCAGCCGGGCCGACGATGGCAGCGTGCTGCGGCTGGAAGGGGATACGCTGGTGCGGGTGGTGCCCCGCTGGGGCGTGGAAAACTGGAACTGGATTGAGGTGGCCGAGGGGCTCGCTGCCGGTGATCGGCTGGCAGCCCAGCCCGGACTGATTGTCGGGGAGGGCCCTTTCAGCGCCGCCACGGAGCAGACGGATGAGTGATCTCATTCGCCTTGATGCCGTCAGCCGTCGTTTCACTCTGGGGGGGAGCGAGGTGGCTGCCCTCGACCGCGTTTCCCTGCGGGTTGCCGAGGGGGAGTATCTGGCGGTGATGGGCCCCTCGGGATCCGGCAAATCGACCCTGCTCAATGTGCTGGGGCTGCTGGATCGGCCCGATGAGGGGCGTTACTGGCTGGGAGGGGAGGATACCGCCACCCTGTCAGAGCCGGCGCTGGCCCAGCTGCGCGGCCATCGCATCGGTTTCGTGTTCCAGTCGTTTCACCTCATCTCCCGCCTCACCGCCCGTGAAAACGTCGAGCTGCCGCTGATGCTGTGCGGGATCGCCCCCGCCGAGCGCCATCACCGAAGCCAGCAGTTGCTGGGAGAGCTGGGGCTGGAGAACCGGGCCGGACACCGCCCTGCCGAGCTTTCCGGCGGTCAGCGTCAGCGGGTAGCCATCGCCCGGGCCATGGCAATGGCGCCGCGGCTGATCCTGGCCGACGAGCCCACCGGCAATCTCGACTCCCGCTCCGGGGAGGAGGTGATTACCCTGCTGGAGGGGCTCAACCGGGAGCAGGGGATCACGCTGGTGGTAGTGACCCACGATCCGCGCCTTGGTGAGCGGGCGGGCAGGCGGATCCTGATGAACGATGGCCGCATCAACATTGATAGCGGCGGTGGCTGAATGCGGCGCCCCGATGTGATCCGCTTTGCCGCCGTGGCCCTGCTGCGCCAGCGCTCACGGGCGCTGGTCTTGATCCTGGCGGTCAGCTTGAGCGTCACCTCTGTGCTGCTGCTCACCGCGCTGGGGGAGGGGGCGAGGCGCTATGTGGCCGACCAGTTCAGCTCCCTTGGCAAGGATCTGCTGGTGATGTTCCCCGGCCGCAAGGAGACCACCGGCGGGCTGCCGCCGGTCACCGGCAACAGTCTGCGGCAGATCACTCTCGATGATATGCACTACCTTGGCCAGCACCAGCCAAACGTGCGGCTGGTGCCGCTGGTGATGGGCTTTGCCGAGGCCAAACAAGGGGCACGGCTGCGCCAGACCATGCTGCTTGGCAGCAGCAACGGGCTGCGCGATACCCACGGGCTGGAGCTGCTCTCCGGCCGCTGGTTGCCGGGGGATGCCGCAGAGGATCGACCGGCCGTCCTGCTCGGGGCCAAGGTGGCCCGTGAGCTGTTCGGTCAGGTCGATCCGGTCGGTCAGTGGCTGCGTTTTGACAATCGCCGCTTTCGGGTGGTGGGGGTATTCACCAGCCAGAGCAGCAATCTGGGGATGGACATGGCCGAGGCCGCGCTGATCCCGGTCGGTAGCGCCATGCGGCTGTTCAACACCGAGGGGCTGTTTCGGCTGCTGATCCAGCCGCTGGCGGGGCAAGCGGTGCCGCCGCTGGTCAAGCGACTGGAGCAGCTGATGCAATCGCGCCACGGGGTGCTCGATGTGACCGTGGTGCGCCGCGACGCCATGCTGGCTACCTTCTCCACCATTCTCTCGACCCTCACCCTGGCAGTTGCCGGCATCGGCGCCATCAGCCTGCTGGTCTCCGGCATCATGATGATGAATCTTGCGCTGATCAGCACTCGCCAGCGCACCGGCGAGATCGGCCTGCTCAAGGCGCTGGGGGCTGACAGTCGCCAGATCCGCCAGCTGTTTTTGTGGGAGGCGCTGCTGCTGAGCGGCAGTGGCGCGCTGTTTGGCACTGTGTTGGGCTATGCCCTGGTTGCCCTCGCCGGAGTGATTTGGCCCGGATTTCCGGCGGCTGTCCCTCTGCTCGCGACCCTCTGCACCATACCGGCGGCCCTGCTGACCGGGCTGTTTTTTAGCTGGCTGCCCGCCTCCCGTGCAGCACGGCAAGATCCGGTCAGCAGCCTGCGCAGCGGGCAGTGGAGCGGTGGCTGATGCGCGCCGCTGATCTGCTGTTCTGGCTCTGGCACGCCTTGCTGGCGGGGCGCAGCCGCAGTCTGCTGTCGGCGCTGGGGATCGCCATCGGGATCGCCTCGGTGACCCTGCTCACCGGCATCGGCGAGGGGCTCAGGCTCTATCTGCTCGACAGCTTCTCCCAATTTGGCACCCGGTTGATCGCCGTGACCCCGGGTAAGACCGAAACCGCAGGCGGCCCGCCAGGCATCCTCTCCAGCAGCCGTCCCCTGCTGCTGGAGGATGCCGATGCCCTCGCCAGATTGGCAGGGGTAGAGGCGGCGCTCCCTGTGGTGCAGGGGCAGGGGGAGGTGCGCAGCCGCGGGCTCACCCGCAGCACCGCTATTTTGGGCACAGGCTCGGCGGCGCTCTCAGGCTGGCGACTCACCCTGGTGCAGGGGCGTTTTCTGCCCGCGGACGACAGTGCCATGCCCCGCGCCTATGCGGTGCTGGGTGCCAAGGTGGCAGCAGAGCTGTTCCCCGGTGGCGATGCACCGGGGAACCTGCTGCGCGCCGGTGATCGCCGTTTTCGGGTGGCCGGGGTTTTGGCCCCCAAGGGGCAATTTCTCGGCTTTGATCTGGACGACATGATCTATCTGCCCGCCGCTCACGCCCAGGCGCTGTTCAACAAGGAGGGGTTGCAGGAGATCGACGTCATCTATCGCGCCGGACAGACGGAAGCCGAGATCACCGCCCAGATCCGGCGCGTGCTGATCGCCCGCCACGGCGCCGAGGATTTCACCCTCACCTCCCAGCAGGACATGCTGACCAGCCTCGACAAGATACTCTCCATCATCAAGCTGGCGGTTGGCGGGCTCGGCATTATCTCACTGCTGATCGGGGCGGTCGGCATCTTCAGCATCATGAGCATCGCCCAGCAGGAGCGGATCCCCGAAGTGGGCTTGCTGATGGCGTTGGGTTGTCCACGGCGGCGCATTCTATTGCTGTTCCTGCTCGAAGCCGTGGTGCTGGCGCTGCTGGGCGGAGCCATGGGGTTGGCCCTGCTCGGCGGGCTCAAGCTGCTGCTCACCCTGCTGGCGGCCGGCTTGCCGCTCACCCTCCATCCTCTCTATCTGCTGCTGGCGCTCGGTTGCAGCGCCCTGGTGGGCCTGCTGGCCGGGGTCGCTCCTGCGCTGCGGGCAGTGCGTCTCGACCCAGTAGTTGCCCTGCGCGGTGACTAGGTCGCCCCTTTCGCAAGAGGCGCGTTACGCTCGGGTCTGAACAGGGGGGACTAGGTGACCACCTCCGCAACCGACAGGCTGCGCTCAGATCTGAACAGAGGGAAGTAGCGGCGATCGGCCTGACTCATGTGGCCGACCACCAGCTCCTGAATGATGAAGTTGAGCAGCTCGTCGTTGCCCAGAGTCCCCGCTTTGGCGGCGTGCAGCAGCTGGCCTGCCTTGTTGAGCAGGCGCTGGTGATCCTGACGGTGGCTGACGAGTTCCCGATAGTCGATCTCCGCCAGCATCTGCTCTTCAAAGGCGAAGTGATGGCGGGCCATGTCGAACAGGCTCTCCAGACTCTCCAGAAACGGGGCCGGATCCTCGTGCTGATCTTTCATCCGCTCCAGCAGCCGGTTGGTCAATACGAAGAGCTGGCGATGCTCGGCATCGATGCGCGGGTGACCGCACTCGTGGCCGGGTTGCCACAGCAGTGCGCCCTGCTCGGGATCAAGGCCTTCGGTATAGAGGCAGACCCGGCCGCGGCCGCGATTCTTCGCCTGATACATGGCCTGATCGGCGTGGTGCATCAGGGTTTTGGCATCCTCCCCGTGCTCGGGATAGAGCGCCAGCCCGATACTGCTGGAGATGAGCAGCTCCTGTCCCTCCAGCTGGAACGGATGACGCAGCTGCTGGTGCAGCTTGTCGGCCACCGCCAGCACTTCGTCGCCGGTCTCCGGCAGCAAGATAACGAACTCGTCGCCCCCCAGCCGTGCCACCAGATCCTGTTTGCGCACGCAGTGGCTCATCCGCTCGGCCACCATATTGAGCAGAATATCCCCGGTTTCATGGCCGAAGGTGTCGTTGATCGGCTTGAAGTGATCGAGATCGATAAACATCAGCGCCAGCGGACGGGGTGCCTCCTGCTCCATCAGCTCCTTGAGCCGTTGCTGCAGCAAGCGGCGATTGGGCAGCCCGGTGAGGGGGTCGTAGAAGGCGAGGCGGCGCATCATCTCCTCTCGCGCTGCCCGCTCGGTGATATCCCGGGTGACCCCGAGGATCGCCTCCGGCTGGGCATTGTGGTTGCCATGGAGGGTGGTGATGGTTTCGGTCGCCACCAGATGGCCATCCTTGTGGCGCAGCTGGGTGCGAATGACCCGGCGAGTCTGGTCATGTTCCCCCCGCTGCCAGGCCTCCAGGGTGGCGGAGATCTCCTCGCGCAGCAGTTGCCTTGAGGCATCCGGCAGCAGCTGTTTGAGGGGCAGGGCAAACAGCTCTGTAGCCTCGTAGCCGCTCAGAGGAGTGATGGCCGGGCTGACGTAGCGAAAGCGCAAGCTGGCGGCATCCATGGTCCAGATCACATCGGCACTGTTCTCCGCCACGAAGCGATAGTGCTGTTCGCTCTGGGCCAGTTCACGGGTCAGCCGCTGGCGATCCCGCGCCTCCTCGCGCAGGCGCAGATAGAGGTGCAAGAAGATGCCGAGCAGGGTCATCAGGGTAAAGGTGATAAGCATGGCCACCGCCACGCTCTTGTCGAGCAGCAGCCGTTGCTGGCGCAGCCGCTCCTGAGCCGGGTCGTAGATAAAGCGGTCGAGGTTGGGCAATACCGTGAGCATGCCCGCTTCCAGATAGGTTTTGGCGATCTGCAGCCAGCGCTCCTGCTGCATGTAGCCGGGTTCGATCAGATCTGGCTGCATCAGCGCTCTGGTTTCGCGAGCTTCGAACTCCAGCTGTTCACGGCCAGCCCCGGTCGGGTACTGCTCCATGATCAGGTTGATCATCTCTTCGGGGTGGTCCATCGCATAGCGCCACCCCTTGAGGCTGGCCTGCTGGAAGGCGTAGACCCGATCCTGTCGAGTGATCAGCTCCCGCTCGGAGGTAAACAGGTTGTCGCCGTAGAAGTCAAAGTCGATGGTGCGCGGACTGAAGACCCGATAGGGGATGCCTCTTTGCTGCAGATAGAAGGGCTCGGTAGTGCTGTAGGCGCTGATGGCATCCACCTTGCCCGCCAGCAGTGCCTCTATCCCCTGTTTGTAGGGAAGGGTGACCCAGTCGCGGCTGCGGGTCTGGTGAGAAAGGTAGGTCAGCAGCTCGTTGGAGCCAGGCTCCAGCATCAGTCGCTTGTTGGCCAGATCGGCCGGGTTGCGAATATCTGGCCGATCCAGCGTGAGCAGAACCAGCGGCGAGTGCTGCAGCAGGGCGGCGAGCACCACCACCGGACGACCGGCAGCCCGATCCAGCAGCAGATCACTGCCGCTGATGCCAAACTGGGCCTTTCCCGAGATCACCTCGCTGACCACATCGGTGCGGGAGTCCGCTTCACGCAAGGTCACATGCAGACCGGCCTCCCGATAAAACCCTTTGGCGATGGCTGCGTAGTAACCGGCAAACTGGAACTGGTGCTGCCACGGCAACTGGACGATGACCTGCTCGCCGGCTCGCACGGGGGAAGAGGTCAGGGTCGTGATGACCATACCGACCAGCATTGGCAGAAACCAGCTCAGGGGCTGGCGGGGGGCTGCGTTCTCCGTCATACAACGTTTCTCTCGGGAGCGGTGTCTAGGCTAGATTCAAGCAATTTTGTGTCACCTGCAAGGGGAGAAAAGGCGTTTGCAATGGGGTATAGGGGGGTTGGAAAGTCATTTTTGTGTCGTTCATCACACGGGATGGATACATGCCGTTTTTTTGCAAGTTATGTGACCAATAAGAGAGTCATATGGCCTATCGAAGTGGTCGCATTCTAGCCACTTTTTCCCGTTTTTATCGTTGGCATTGTGGCTTGACTGCATTTTTTCCGTGGTTGCACGTCAAGCTGTGTCGTTATATCAATAGATACTTTTATGGGGCAGTCAGGTGTGACGCAAATGTATCGCGGCTGCTGCGCACCGGTTAATGTGCGATGGCTCAGTGATGGTACCCCGTCAGTGTTATCATGCTGCCCCCAGTTCCGGATAAGGTCTTTTTATGTCCCGCTTGCGTCTGCTTGTCTCCGACTCTCACGATCCCCTGTTCAATCTGGCCGTTGAGGAGTGCATCTTCCGCCAGATGGACCCCGGCCAGCGGGTGCTGTTCCTCTGGCGCAACGCCAATACCGTGGTGATTGGTCGTGCCCAGAACCCGTGGAAGGAGTGCAATACCCGCCGCATGCAAGAGGATGGGGTGACCCTGGCGCGCCGCAGCAGTGGCGGTGGCGCCGTGTTCCACGACCTTGGCAACAGCTGCTTCACCTTCATGGCGGGCAAGCCGGAGTATGACAAGAGCGTCTCCACCGCCATAGTGCTGGACGGGCTCAAACGATTGGGGATCGAGGCCTTTGCCTCCGGTCGCAACGATCTGCTGGTGGCCACCCTGGATGGGGAGCGCAAAGTGTCCGGGTCGGCCTATCGGGAGACCCTGGATCGGGGTTTTCACCACGGCACCCTGCTGCTGGACGCCGCTCTCGGCCGCCTTGCCAACTACCTCAACCCCGACCCCAAGAAGCTGGCGGCCAAGGGGATCACCTCGGTGCGCAGCCGGGTGGCCAATCTGTGCGAACTGCAGCCGGGGATCGACCATCAACAGGTGAGCGAGGCGCTGCAGGAGGCCTTTTTCCATCATTACGGCGCGCGAGTTGAGCCCGAGCATATCTCCCCCGAGCAGATGCCGGATCTGCCGGGCTTTGCCGAGACCTTCGCCCGTCAGCGCAGTTGGGAGTGGAACTATGGTCATGCCCCGGCGTTCAGCCATCTGCTGGAGGAGCGGTTCAGCTGGGGCGGGGTGGAGCTGCACTTTGATGTGGAGAAGGGGGTCATCACCCGGGCACAGCTCTTTAGCGATACTCTGGAGCCGGCCCCGTTTGATCTGCTGGCGGCCGAACTGGCGGGTTGCGGCTATCGACCGGAGGCGGTTTCCGCGCGCCTGCAGCCCTGGCTGGCGGCCTTCCCGCAGCAGCAGAGCGAGCTGGCGGAGTTTGCCGAGTGGCTGTTGGCCTCCCTGCGTTGAGGGGGACGCTGCGCTGATGGTGGTCTGGTAGTAAGGACTCTGTCAGCCTGGATGGGAGCAAGATCACGAAATATAAAGAGGCGCCTCAAAGGCGCCTTTTTGCCAGCCCTTGTGATGACTGATACATGACAAAAAGTAGGGTAGACCATTAGATATTGTCACTGTCGGCCCCGCTGCCTCAGGGGTATAACGGCCGCACATTTGCTGTACTAATGGTATAAAAATGAGTGACTTAGTTTATCTGCAAGACGAAAGCGTCAATGCCGTCCACCCCGATTTTTCCGCCCGTTTCGCCACCGTCAAAGCCAACTTTTTCTCGCGCAATCCCGATCTCTGGCCCGTTTTTCGCGAACCCGGATTTGCCACCCTCAATGAATTTCGGGCCCGTGGCCTGGCCCCCGATGCCCGTTTGAATGCCTGGCCTGATGGCCGTGCCCGCCTGGCCGATCTCTGCGAGACCATGCCGGTGCCCGCCACCATGCGCACCCCGGGCGAGCCCATGGTCGAGCTGTTGTTTGCCGCCGCGTTGTCGAAGGATTGGGAGAACCCCTCCAGCGTCGAGAACGTCATCACCATGTCGGCAGATCCCGCCATCTACGGCGCCCAGCTGGGCATTCTGGCCAACCCCAATCTGGTCTACTCCGAATACGCCGGGGTGGCCGAGGAGCTGGAGAAGAAGGTGGTGCGCCAGATTGCGCTGCTGGCAGGTTACGACCCGGCTCGTGCCACCGGCATCTTCACCCAGGGGGGGACCTTCTGTAACCTCTATGGCTACCTGCTCGGCATTCGCAAAAGCCTGCCCGAGGCCAAGCACAAGGGGCTCGGCCACTATCAGGATTACCGCATCATCAACTCCCAGGGCGGTCACTACTCCAACATCACCAACCTCTCCCTGCTCGGGGTCGACATCGAGAACAAGACCATCCGCATTCAGGTCGGCGAGAACAATGACATCGATCTCGACCACCTCGAGCGCACCCTGACCGCCTGTTTTGCACTGAAACACGTGGTGCCCACCATCATGCTCACCATGGGCACTACCGACACCTTCGGGGTGGATCAGGTGAAACCCGTTTTCGAGCTGCGCAATCGCCTCTGCGAGCAGTTCGAGGTGGCGGTCAAACCTCACATCCACGTCGATGCCGCCATCGGCTGGTCGATGATCTTCTTCCTGGGTTACGACTTTGCCGCCAACCCGCTCGCCATCAACAGCGCCACTCTGGCGGGGATCGAGCGCAACGTGGTGCGCTTTGCCGAGCTCAAATATGCCGACTCCTTCACCGTCGACTTCCAGAAGTGGGGCTATGTGCCCTACACCTCCAGTCTGGTGATGATCAAGGAGCAGGATGATCTCAAAGCGATGGAGAATGACCCGGAGAACTTCTCCTACTTCGAGCGGGACATTCAGGGCCAGACCCATCTGCAATCCACCATCGAGTGCTCCCGCGGCGCGAGCGGCCTGTTCGGTGCCTATGCGGCGCTCAACTACATGGGGGTCGAGGGATATCGCACCGTGCTGGCCCACTGCCTGCAAAATGCCAACTACTTCCGCTATCGCCTGAGTCAGCTTGGCAACGTCAAGCTGGTGGCGCAGGAGAATCAGGGGCCGAGCGTCGGCTTCAAGATCTACAATCCCGAGTGGGTGAGTGACCCGGAAGCCGAATTCGCCTTCGAGCTGGCCCGCTCCAGCGACCCTGCCTACAAGGCGCGACTGCAGCGCAATACCGACTATCACCGCAGCCTGTTCAAGGGGCGTGGCAAGGTGGGGCTCTACACCAACTGGGTGGAGGCGGTGGCTCACTCCGACTATGACGCCCGCGGCAAGTACTCCTACATCGCCGGGGAGAAGGCGGTATTTATGAACCCTGCCTGCACTCGCGAGCAGATCGACGCCTTTATCGACCATATTCGCGGTTGATGGATGTTGCCCTGACAGTCGAGCGCGGCCTGTGATGGCAAGAGGCTGTCAGGGTACCTCGCCAACAGATAAACAAAGGGCAAGCCAATTGGCTTGCTCTTTTGTTTTTGCAGCACTGTGCGTAAGTAGTGGGGAAGGCCGGGTTCAGAGGGCCAGCAACTGCTCGTTTTCGACAATCTCGCACCCGGCGGGCAGTTTCGAGAGGGCGATCATGGCGCGGGCCACCTGACGGGCCTCGATGGCGCGCCAACGGACGAGCTTGCCCACCAGCAGCGGCCGAAACAGCGGGTAGATGGTCTGAAAGATCTGCTCGGAGAGACGCGGTGACTGGCGATCTCCGAGCAGCATAGCGGGCCGCACGATGGCGAGCCGTGGCCAGGATTGGGCCAGCAGGGCCTGCTCCATCTCCCCCTTGGTACGCGGATAGAGAGCCGGGGACGATGCGCTGGCCCCCATGCTCGAGACCACGATCAGCCGTTGACAACCGTGGCGGCGGGCCAGCTCGGCAAAGGCGACCACATAGTCGAGATCGACCCGGCGAAACGCCTCGGCAGAGCCCGCCTCCTTGCGGGTGGTGCCGAGGGCACAGAAGGCGATATCTACCGGGCGGGAGAGGGTGACGCTGGCCAGATCATCAAAATTGACCGGCAGCCAGTGGTGCGCCTCCTTGCCTGGCTTGCGACAGAGCAGGGTCAGTTCATGTTCGGCAGGCAGTTGCTGCAGCAGTTCGCGACCGATCAGGCCGCTGGCTCCGGCAATCAGGATCCGGCTCATGGGGATTCTCCCTGTGTCATTCGATGGTGTTGATGCCATGGTGGCTGCTCATCAGCATCAGGCAATTTGCGGGCAGCTGCAATGGGGAGAAATGACTCAGTGTTGTCGGGCAAGATGAATTACGCGGGACTGGATAAAACAAAACCGGCGCGAGGCCGGTTTTGCGGGATATCAGAGCGGGGTATTGAAAGCTGCTGGCAGCGGGAAGTCACCCGTTACCGTGGTGAGCCTGTCGTTGGCGAAGGTGACGGTGAGCTCTTTGCGCTCTTTGTCGCCGTGGCCCGGCTGGAATTCATAGAGGTAGTACCAGGTGTTGGGGTCAAAGCCGTCACGCAGCATGGGGGTCCCCAGTACATAGCTGACCTGCTCGCGGGTCATCCCCTGGCGCAGTTTGTCGACCTGTTTTTGTTCCACATAGTTGCCTTGTGGAATATCGATACGATAGACCAGGCTGCAACCGGAGAGGGTGAGGGCGGTCAGGGCCGCGGCAATCAGGTGTTTCATCCGCATAACGAGTTCAGATCATCCATACAGTCTTTTTTGGCTCGGCAAATCATACCGACTCCCTCCACGGAAGTAAAAAGCCATTGATCCATCAGCCAATAAAAAGGGCCGCACTGCGACCCTTTCTGGCAATCCGGCAGCCGTTACATGGCGGCGCGGAAGATGGCGACGATCTCTTCGTGGCTCGCCTGTTTCGGGTTGGTGAAGCCGCAGGCATCTTTCAGGGCGTTGCTGGCCAGGGTATCGAAGTCATCGGCCTTGACGCCGAGCTGCTCCAGACCTGCCGGGATCTTCACATCCAGCGCCAACTGCTTGATGGCGGCAATGGCAGCGGCGGCGCCCTGCTCGTCGCTCATGGCGCTCACGTCAACACCCATGTAGCGGGCCACATCCTTCAGACGAGCCGCGCTCACCTGGGCGTTGAATGCCTGAACGTGGGGCAGCAGCACGGCGTTGCAGACGCCATGGGGCAGGTCATAGAAGCCGCCCAGCTGGTGGGCCATGGCGTGCACATAGCCCAGGCTTGCGTTGTTGAAGGCCATGCCGGCCAGGAACTGGGCATAGGCCATCTGCTCGCGGGCATGCAGGTCGTCACCGTGGTTGACGGCGGTGCGCAGGTGCTTGGCAATCAGCTCGATGGCCATCACGGCGCTGGCATCGGTCACCGGGGTGGCGATGGTGGAGACATAGGCCTCGATGGCGTGGGTCAGGGCATCCATGCCGGTGGCGGCGGTCAGACCGGCCGGCTTGGCCAGCATCAGTTCGGGATCGTTGACCGACATCAGCGGGGTAACGTGCTTGTCGATGATGGCCATTTTCACGTGGCGCGCTTCGTCGGTGATGATGCAGAAGCGGGTCATCTCGGAGGCGGTACCGGCGGTGGTGTTGATGGCGATAAGCGGCAGTTGCGGTTTGGCGGAGCGATCCACCCCTTCGTAATCCTTGATGTTGCCACCGTTGGCGGCCACCAGCGCGATGCCCTTGGCACAGTCGTGGGGCGAGCCGCCACCCAGCGAGATGACGCAGTCGCAGCCGTTGGCCTTGATCATCGCCAGACCCGCTTCGACGTTGCTGGTGGTGGGGTTGGGTTTGGTCTCATCGAAAACTGCGCTTTCAATGCCATGTTCAGCCAGCAGGGTGGTGAGCTTGGCGACCACGCCGATCTGGTTGAGAATTTTGTCGGTGACGATCAGCGCCTTGCGGTAGCCGTAACCCTTGATATCAGCGGCAGCCTCTTGCAGGCAGCCGGCACCCATCAGGTTGATTGCAGGAATATAGAACTTGAATGTAGCCATGATGGACTTCCTATAGTTAGCCATTAAGTGGTAGTTGAGAGCTAGGCTACCATCTAGAAAGGGATACAAAAGCATCTTGTTTACAACTTTACGGGGTCGATCACGAGTCGTTAATTAAGCGCTGAACCAGGCTTGACTTTCCCGCATCTGACTCGATTTGCGGAAAAACGTTTGTCAATTATTTCATTGAGTTAGCAAACGTTTTGCGCAATGTTTGTCACTGTCAATGCGTGGAAGTGTGAGGCGCTTCAAGGAATTGGAAAGCGCTTTCGACCATAGTTGGCGCCTCCCCGAAGAGGGGGGTAAAGGCTTGAAAGTATCATAAAGAATCATCTTAACTTGTGCCCTGACCATGCTGGCAGGGGGCAACCAGGAGTCCAATATGTCTGATGTATTTCACTTGGGTTTGAAGAAAGCGGATCTGCAAGGCGCCACCCTGGCGATCGTCCCCGGTGACCCCGAGCGCGTGAAGCGTATCGCAGAGCTGTTGGATAACCCGGTGCACCTGGCCAGCCATCGTGAATTCACTACCTGGCGCGGCGAGATGGACGGCAAGGCCGTGATCATCTGCTCTACCGGTATCGGTGGCCCGTCCACCTCCATCGCGGTAGAAGAGCTGGCCCAGCTGGGCATCCGCACCTTCCTGCGTATCGGCACCACTGGCGCCATCCAGCCGCACTTGAACGTGGGTGACGTGATCGTGACCACCGGTTCCGTGCGCCTCGACGGTGCCAGCCTGCACTTCGCACCGATGGAGTTCCCGGCTGTTGCCGACTTCGACTGCACCACTGCGCTGGTGAACACCGCCAAAGAGATGGGCTCCAAGCTGCACATCGGTGTGACTGCCTCCTCTGACACCTTCTACCCTGGTCAGGAGCGTTACGACACCGTATCCGGCCGCGTAGTGAGCCGTTTCCAGGGTTCCATGAAAGAGTGGCAAGCCATGGGCGTGCTGAACTATGAGATGGAGTCCGCAACCCTGCTGACCATGTGCTCCAGCCAGGGCCTGCGTGCCGGTATGGTGGCTGGCGTTATCGTCAACCGTACCCAGCAGGAAATCCCGAACGCCGAGACCATGGCGAAGACCGAATCTGATGCCATCAAGATCGTACTGGGCGCTGCCCGCAAGCTGATCTGATAGCACCACAAAGAGTGGGGGGTGGGGGCCGTTGCGAAAGCGCGGCCCCTATCTTTATCCGCCGTTTACCGCTTTTCCTCTCCCGTCACGCCTTTCACTGATCCCGTCGCACTCGCACTTGTTGTCTCTACCCATTGCTTCTAAAACGGCGCTGGACAGCGCACTTGCATCGGCTCGCCGCTCACCGGATGAGCAAAATCCAGCTCGCTGGCATGCAGCATCAGCTGCGGCGCCTGTTCGCAGCCGGGCGGCAGCAAACCGCCATAGAGATCGCAACCGAGAATGGGATGACCCAGCAGCTGACTGTGGATGCGCAGCTGATGGGTGCGACCGGTCTCCGGCACCAGTCGTACCCGGGTCAAAGGCACGGTCTGTCCCTGCATCTGCAACTCCAGCCGCTCAATCACCTGATAGTGGGAGCGGGCGGGTTTGCCACTGGCGGCGCAGATCTTCATCAGCGGAAAGAGGGCCGGATCCTTGGCGATGGGGGCGTCGATAAGCCCTTCGCTGTCAACCAGATGGCCACACAGCAGGGCGCTGTAGGCCTTGCTCACCGCCCGCTGGCTGAACTGCTGGCAGAGCAGGGCATTGATGGTCTTGTTTCTGGCCACCACCATGATGCCTGAGGTACCAAAATCTAGGCGGTGCGCCAGGGTACAGCCGGGGTAATCCTGCACCAAGCGATAGTGCACCGAGTCGAGGTTCTGCGGATTCTTGCCCGAGAGGCTCAGCAGGCCGCTCGGCTTGTTGATGAGCAGCAGGTGCTCATCTTCGAACAGGATCTCGATGGCGGCCTTGCAGGGCGGAGCAATGAAGGTATCGACGATAACGGACATAGGGGGCACGGGCAGAAAACGGGGGGCGATCATACCCGAACCGGCGCGGCCGGGCGAATGGGTGGTGCGCTGCCTCGGAAAATGAACGGGATGACGTCATGCAACCTCTTGATAATGAGCCGCGTTGAGCGAGGTGGCGTGCCGTGCAAACCGCCCAGGTCAGCAACAAGGCCCCGTTTTGTGACCCCTTCCCGAGTTCATCCGAGGCTTGCTTGTTAAGGTATGGCTCCCTGTTATGTTGTAAGGACTCATCCCATGACACTGCCCGTTATTCTCGATTGTGATCCCGGCCACGACGACGCCATCGCCCTCATTCTGGCGCTGGCCAGCCCTGAACTGAAGGTGCTGGCGGTCACCACCAGCGCGGGCAACCAGACACCGGACAAGACCCTCAACAATGCCCTGCGCATCCTCACCTTGCTGGGGCGCGACGATATTCCGGTGGCGGCGGGGGCGCCGAAACCGCTGGCCCGCGAGTTGATCATCGCCGACAACGTCCATGGCGAATCGGGTCTCGATGGCCCCAAACTGCCTGATCCTGCCTTTGCGCCACAGGCCATGACTGGGCTTGAATTGATGGCCAAATGTCTGCGCGAGAGCCTAGAACCTGTGACCCTGGTGCCGACCGGGCCGCTGACCAATATCGCCCTGCTGCTGGCGGCGCATCCCGAGCTCAAACCCAAGATTGCCCGCATTGTCTTGATGGGGGGCACCGCAGGGGCCGGCAACTGGACCCCGGCCGCGGAATTCAATATTTATGTGGACCCGGAAGCTGCCGATATGGTGTTCAAGTCGGGTATCCCCATCACCATGTGTGGCCTCGATGTGACCCATGAGGCGCAGGTGATGGATGAGGATATCGAGCGGGTGCGCGCCATCACCAATCCGGTGGCCCAGTGCGTGGCCGGGCTGCTCGACTTTTTCATGATCTACCATCGGGATCCCAAGTGGGGATTTGCTGGTGCACCGCTCCACGACCCCTGTACCATTGCCTGGTTGCTGGCTCCCGAGCTGTTCCACGGGGTCGAGTGCCGGGTCGATATCGAGACCCGGGGTGAGCATACAGTGGGGATGACGGTGGTGGATCGTTATGGTCTGACCGGCAAGCCAGCCAATGCGCTGGTATTGTTGGGGCTGGATCGTCCGGGCTTTATCGATCTGCTGGTGACGCGGCTGCGGGCGTTTGACTGAGCGCCGGTTCATTTTTGCAAGAAGGGGCGGGGAATGTGGAAGAGAGGCTTGGTGCTGCTGGCCGGGTTGCAACTGACAGGCTGTGCGACGCCATTCGAGCGGATGTGGCAGGGGCTGGCGACCTGTGAATTTACCGATCTCTATGTGGATGAGACGGGCAGGCCCGCCAATCTACAACTGGCCAACTACACCCCCTACAAGGTGAGTGATGGCTTTGCCTGGTACAAGGTGCACGAGGAGCTGCACGGCTTGCCGGTGGTCGGCTTTATCGTGCCCGCTTCCAGCTTCGAAGTGCATGCCCTGTTTGTTGATACCCCCATCGCCAACGCCCGCCGCTTGACCCATAACGCCTACGGCAGCGAGTTTGGCGACAAGCAGAAGCATGACGAGGGCTCAGCCCCTCTGCTTTTGCGCGATCCCAACAACCCCAAGCGCTCCATCATCGATTGCACCCGCGGCGAGTCTGATGGGGAACTTGAGGATTCGGCCATGCCTGAGTAGGACTACCTGTCATGCTATCGGCCTGAAATAGAGGGGCCAGCCTTGCCGGCTGGCCCCTCTTTTTTATTGTTGCTTAGCGCCCTGATCAGGGATAGCTCAGCGTCTCCTTGATAAGAGGCAGCTGGGCCTTGATCCATGCCGGATTGCAATAGGTTCCCCAGTCGCAGGCCTGACTCGACATCATTTCAGGGATAGCTCAAAGTCTCTTTGATAAGCGGCAGTTGAGCCTTGATCCACGCTGGGTTGATGGGGCCCCAGTCGCTGATGCGGTAGTGTCCCTGCAGGTGGCGAGCCCCCTCGGTCTGCTCGAAGGCGCAGCTGATGTCGAGCTCGGCCAGCGCGCTCAGGGTATCCTGCGCTGTGCGGCGCGGCATGCCGGTCGCCTCCATAATGGCAGGCACCGTATCTGTGCCCTGGCTGATCAGCCAGGCCACGTAGAGCCGCCGGTAGAAGCTGGTGCGGGTCTTGCTCGGCTCACTCATAGCTCGTCCTCAAGGCGATCGAAGTAGCGCCAGGTCGCGATGGCGGCTTTGCCCATCACCAGCGCCCAGAGGCCGAACCAGAACCAGCGGAAGAAGCTCCAGGTGGAGGCGTCAGGCTCGGTACTCTCAATCTTGGTGACGTTGGGGAACATGGAGAACATGTTCACGCGCCATCCGTAGGAGGTAATGATGGCCAGGCGTTTCTCGAACTCCATGGACTTGGCCTTGGCCTGGACGTCGGCGGCGTTGAACTTGAAGTAGAAGGGCCAGCCCCACTCGGTATCTTCATTGCGAAACACCCGGATCTTCTCGCCGGGGCGCTCGGTGTAGATGTAATAGACGTCGGTGGTGGGGCCGTCAGCCGGGTTCTTCTGGCTGATGGGGCCATCCTTGTCGGTGCGCTTCACCTCGACCCCTGTGATGGTGGCGATGGTGTGCTCCGGCAGGTAGTAGTCGAGCCAGGCGGCGGAAATGAGGGCGATGAGCCCCAGGGCGATAAAAGCGGGTTTCTTGAATCTCAGGCTCATGGTGTGCTCACGTGAGGGGGGAGTAACGTGCCTCTACCATACCGATATTTGACAGGGCAGCCCAGCCCCTTATGGCACCAACGGCCAAAAAATGGCGTTTAAAACAGAGACAAAGCCATTGCTCCATCAACCAGAAAGGCCCTTGCGGGCCTTTTTGTCTGGTTCACGTCGTGCGCTTACAGCTGGAATTGGGCCAGCTGTTTGCGTTGCTGCTCGGCGAGCTGGGAGAGTTCGTTGCTGGCACTGGCGCTCTGGCTGATGCCGGCGGAACTCTGGCTCACGATCTCGTGAATATTGGTGATGTTGCGATTGATGTCGGCAGTGACGCAGGACTGCTCCTCGGCTGCGGTGGCGACCTGGGCGTTGGCGTCGTTGATCTGGCGTACGGCACCGGTAATGCCACTCAGCAGATCCTGCACCTGAGCTGACAGGCGTTGGTTATGGCTGAGGATCTCCAGGGTCTCCTGCACGCCGTTGTTGGCGGATTGGGACTGGCTCTGCAGCCGCTCGATGATGGCCTGGATCTCCTTGGTGGAGTCCTGGGTACGGGCTGCCAGCATTCTCACCTCGTCGGCCACCACCGCAAAACCACGACCCGTTTCGCCGGCACGGGCCGCTTCGATGGCGGCATTGAGCGCCAGCAGGTTGGTCTGCTCGGAGATCCCCTGGATCACTTCAATTACCTTGCCGATCTGCTCGGACTGGGATTTGAGCTGAGCCACGATGGCGGCAGCATCTTCCAGACTGCCTGCCATCCGGCTATTGGCGGCGATGCTTTCGGTAAAGAGGGCGAGCCCCTGTTCGACCCGGCCATTGGCATCCCGCGCCAGCTCGTCGGCGATGGCGGCGTTGTGGTTGACGTTGTCTGCTGTGCTGGAGAGTTCGGTCACGGCGGAGGCGACCTGTTCGATCTCGCTGTGCTGCTGCTTTGCATTGGCCTCGGACTGGGTCATCACGGCGGCCAGCTCGGTGGCGGCGGAGGCGACGCTGTTGCTGATCCCGGTCAGGTTCTCGATGGTGCTACCAAGTTGCCCCAGAGTGAGGTTGATATCTTTGGCCAGACGGGTCAGCTCGTTGTTGCCATCCGCTTTGGCGCGCACGTTGAAGCGCCCTTGCGCCACGGCGTGCATCACCTCTTGCAACTGACCGATGGGGCTGACGATGCGACCGGAGAGGACCCAGCCACAGATCAGCGCCGCCAGTAGGGTACCGGCGGTGAGCAGCAGGGTACGCAGCAGGGTTGCGTCGTAGTGAGCCTGCTCGTCGGCCAGCTCTTGCTGGATCAGCTGGTTGATGTGGGCCGACATGCTGTCGATCTGTTTGATCAGCTGTTCACCCAGCTCGCGGAAATGGAGGCGGGCCGCCTCGTAGGCGACCGGATCGCCGCCACCCTGATGTTTTTGCGCCAGCAGCGGCAGCATGTTGCTGCGGGTATGGCTGAGGTAGGCCTGCAGGGCGGCAGCGACCTGCCGGTTATCCTGCTCGGCACCGGGGAGCACCAGACGGCCGAGGATTGCGTTGATCTCCTGCTCGGCGCTGTTGAGGTTTGCGGGCAGTGCGGCAAACAGCTTGGCATCGTAGAGGCCATAGATGGCGCTGGTGCGCAGCCGGTAGGTGGCGTGGATCAGTTTGGCAATATCGTCCTTGTTTTGGACCACGCTCTGGGTCGTCTCATCTATGTCATTGATGGCTTCATCCAGCCCCTGTTTACTGATGGCAATCATCACCATCATCAGCAGGCTGGCCAGCAGCAGCGGTATCAGGACCTGGACACGTATTGATAGATTATTCAATGACATAAATGGCTCTAATCCGAAATGGGAGGAGCCGACATATTACACACCTACGTCAGGAGCTGTCACAGGCTTTTATTGCTGAAATTTGCTGAAGAAAAGGTTTTTCCTTGTGAAAAAGGCGCCATATATGCATGATTGAACGCTTGATCCCCTGAATATGTGGTACAACTGGCCGGATTGAGTCAATCCTGTCCCGTTTTCGTGATTCCCCGCTCTTGGCGTATGGAGGTGTGTAGTGTCCAGCTGGATCGATCCGGCCATTCTGGCTCTGTTTATCCCGACCTTTTTCTTTGTCTCGGTGACCCCCGGCATGTGCATGACCCTGTCGATGACGTTGGGGATGAGCCTGGGGGTGCGCCGTACCCTGCACATGATGTGGGGGGAGCTGATCGGAGTCGGGTTGGTCTCGGTGCTGTCGGTGATCGGGGTGGCTGCCATCATGCTCAACTATCCGGGGATCTTTGCCGCCTTCAAATATGTGGGGGGCGCCTATCTGGTGTGGCTCGGTATCCAGATGTGGCAGGCCAAGGGGAAGATGGCCATTCCGGCGGATCTTTCGTCCGGTCAGCAGACCAGCGCCATGGGACTGGCGGTGCAGGGTTTCGTCACCGCCATTGCCAACCCCAAGGGGTGGGCCTTCATGATCTCCCTGCTGCCACCGTTTATTTCGGCCAGCAAGCCGATGGTGCCGCAGATCACTGCGCTGGTGGCGCTTATTCTGGTCATCGAATTCTCCTGCCTGCTGCTCTACGCCAGTGGTGGCCGAACTCTGCGCCACTTCCTCGCCAAGAGCGGCAACGTCACCCTGATGAACCGCATCGCCGGTACTCTGATGCTGGGGGTGGGAGTCTGGCTGGCGCTTGGTTAAGCGCTGTCAGTGACCCCCACCAGACAAGAAAAATGCCACCGGTCGGTGGCATTTTTTATGAGTGCCAAGTGGTTCAGCGGGGTTTGAAACGTGCGACCCAGGGGTTGGCGGTGATGCCATGCAGCAGCACGCTCAATATGATGGTGCAGAGCACAGTGGCGATGATGGGGCGCTGGCCAATCAGGGCAGGCTGGTTTTGCAGCACCATCACTGCAAAGACGATGCTGGCAAGGCCCCGCGGGCCGAACCAGCCGATAAAGAGCTTGAGCTCTGGCTTGAGGCCGGTGCCGAGCAGGCTCAGCCAGACCGGCACCATCCGCAGCAGGGTGAGGCTGGCAATGGCATAGAGCCAGTATTGCCAGTGCATCAGCTCCGACAACATGGGGAGCAGAGTTGCGCCAAACACCATCCAGATCACCACGGAGAGCAGGTCGCCGTAGCCTTCGCAACTGTCCATATAGGCGTGCTTGTGTTCACCGAGTCTGCGCCCGATAAAGAGACCGCCGACAAAGGCGGCGATAAAGCCGCTCCCCCCCAGACTCTGGGCCAGCGCAAAGCAGAGCAGGGCCAGTCCCGGCATGGTGAGCTGGCGCCAGAGCGGCAGTTGCCAGCCGTTGAGATAAGAGATTTTCAGCAGCCGTATGGTTAGGCTGGTCAGCACGAAGGCGACCAGCAGGCCAATGCCGATCTCCTCCAGCATCAGGGTGATGGCCAGCGTGGCTGTGCCTGCGTGCTGCTCTGTGGGGGCGATAAGGGCCAGCAGCAGAAGCAGCACAGGCACACAGATGCCGTCGTTGAGGCCGCTCTCCTGATTGAGCCCTTCGCGCAGTGGCGCCGGTACGGCCGGGTTGCTCACCACCGCCTTGCCGAGCGCCGCATCCGTGGGGGCAAGAATGGTGGAGAGGATGGCCATCTCCAGCAGTGGCAGGTCGGGGAAGATCCAGTGACCAAACAGGGCTCCGGCGATGAGCGTCAGTGGCAGGCCGATCATTAGCAGCCGGATGGGCAGCTGCCGGTTGGCCAGCAATACTTGCCAGTTGGTGTTGGCGGCATCGTTGAACAGCACGATAACCAGAGTCAGCTCGGCCAGCAGCTTGATGCCGGCGCTGTCGATAGAGAGGGAGAGCAGCTCCAGCCCGCCAGGCCCCAGCAACCAGCCGGTCAGTAGAAAGAGCAGGGGGCCGTTGACCAGCTTTGATTCGAAGCGCCCCGCGATCAGGCTGTAGATCAGCAAGAAGGCAGCGATCACCGCCAGATTCTGGTAAAGCAGATGTGTATCCATACAAGCTCCCTTGAAACCATCTTGTCAGGGCTGTTTAACTGCCATCCTGGCCCCGGGTTATGCCCGATATTCTCAGTGATTAACTCTTTGTTGCCGTAACTGTGCGCACACCTTGTCCAGAGTGGCTGTGCCCATCACGCCTGCCGAGGCAGATCAATCGGTCAGGCAGTCGGGGTCGAACACATACTCCCCATCCAGCCAGCGCACGATTTCGTCGACGCAGGCTTGATCCCGAAACGGCAGGTAGCGCGCCTTGAGGGCTGCAATCTTCTCTGGGGTGAGCTGGGCCAGCCCCAGATCCTGAAACAGCGGCAGGTCGGCCTCGATCATCGCGGAGATCTGCGGGCCGCAGGTGGCGTTGAGGGCGGCATGCAGCGCCTTGTCGGGGTCGTACTGCTTGCCGAGGCGGTAGCTCATCGGCAGGGTGGCGAGGGGTAGGGCGGAGAGCGCTGCCTGCTTCATCGGGTTGACCGCGTGGCCACAGACCAGCTCTGCCAGCTCGGCAGGGCGATTCTCGAAGGCGCGCAGGTGCAGGTAGCTGCTCGCCTTGCTGCCATCGTTAACCGGGTAGTTGTCCCACAGGAAGGGCTTGCGGCCGAGCAGTTCGGTCACCTGCTTGAGGTGGCTGGCCGGATATTCGCTGGAGCAGACCTTGGGGCCGGTCCAGAAGATCTCGAAACGGCGATCGAGCTGCTCGCCAAGCTCCTCCAGATAGCGGGGAGGCATGGCGCCAAACACCTTCTCCAGCACCGGATCGGTCGAGTAGTAGCTGGGGCAGAAGATGAGGCGGGTCGCCTTGCTGTGGGCCGCGATATCGTGGGCGATGGTGAGCTGGTGACGGGCCAGATCCGGGGTATCCCCCTTCATATCGTCAAACAGCACCGCCAGAATATCGGGCTGGAGCATCTCGTCGATGAGGCGCACTTTCTCAAGCAGCGCCGGGCGCTGCCGCTTATAGTCGTGATGCGCCCCCATGGGGCTCAAGCCCACCCCGAAGGCGAGTCCGTTGGCGCGGCACTGGCGCGCCAGCTCGGCGAGATCCGCCAGCTGCTGCTCGGGCCAGGGGAGGGCCCAGTGCTTGCGCAGATAGCCATCCTCTTTCGGTGCATAGATATAGAAACCGTAGCCGTGGCGTGGCAGCCACTGGGCGTAGCGGGCACGGGCCTGCCAGCTCCATCCCTTGCCAAAAAAGCCTTCAATCACCCCCAGATTGGCAGCGGGGGGCAGGGGGCCGGACAGCAAACTTTGATATGGCATAACGCTCTCCCTTCTTGCTGGGGACTTGATACGGAACGGTCGGTCAGACCGGGTCCTCTTCCTGAAAACGCACCCCGATCTTGCTCGGCACGCTCTCGTCCATTTCGGCCACGGTCCAGATCAGGCCCTGCCATTCGATGTTGTCACCGACAACCAGATTATCGCCCAACTGGCTGGCAATAAAATCGCCCAGTGTCTGATCCGCCACCTCGCTCACATCCAGCCCGTAAAGAGGGGCGAGATCCACCAGCCGTGCCGCCGCTTCCAGCAGGAAGTCACCGAAGAAGCGGGGGCCGAGATCCTGCTCCGGAGCCTGACTGAACAGCTGGCCGAGGGCAGGGAGGTCACGTTCGTGACCGATCACGCAGAGGATGTCATCGGCCTGTAGACAGGTACTACCCGAGGGGTGGAGCAGCTCGCGGCCTCGAAACAGGGCGCAGATCCGGGTGCCGGTGGGCATCTGCAGATCCCGCAGTGGCGAGCCGATGCACCACTTCTCCTCCCCCAGCTGGTAGACGAAGGTCTCCCACTGGCTGTCGAGATCGATCTCGAGCCCCGAGCGGTTGATGGGCGACGGCGGTGCCGGCACCTCCACTCGCGCCAGCCTTGATGCCAGCGGTAGCGAGCTGCCCTGCAAAATCAGCGAAACCAGCACCACGAAGAAGGCGACGTTGAAGTAGAGCTGGGCGTTGGGCAGCCCCGCCATCATGGGGAACACCGCCAGAATGATGGGCACGGCGCCGCGCAGGCCAACCCAGGAGATAAACCAGCGCTCGCGGGGGGCGAAGTTCTTGAACGGTAGCAGCCCGATCCAGACCGACACCGGGCGGGCAAACAGGATCATCCACATCGCCAGCGCCAGCGCGGGCAGGGCGATAGGCAGCAGGTTGCTCGGGGTAGCGAGCAGCCCCAGCACCAGGAACATGCCGATTTGGCTGAGCCAGGTCAGACCGTCCAGCACCGACAATGTGGTGCTGCGGCTGCGCAGGGCGAGGTTACCGAGCAACAGACCGGTGAGATAGATGGCGAGAATGCCGCTGCCACCGACCGCCGTGGTGAGGGCGAAGATCAGCAGACCGCCGCTGACGGTGAGCAGCGGATAGAGCCCCGGCGCCAAGCGGGCTGTGTTGATGAGGCGCCACAGCAGCCAGCCGCCGCCAAGGCCGATCCCGGCGCCAAGACCAAACTGCTTGACCAGTTGCAGCAGCAGGAAGCCCCCATCCAGCCCTTGCTGGGCGGTGGCGAGCACCTCGATCAGGGTGACGGTAAGAAACACTGCCATAGGATCGTTGCTGCCCGACTCTATCTCCAGCGTCGCGCTCACCCGCTCGTTGAGGCTGCGCCCGCCGAGCAGGGAGAAGACCGCCGCCGCATCGGTGGAGCCGACAATGGCGCCGATCAGCATCCCCTGCATCAGGTTGAGGTCAAACAGCCAGGCTGCGGCAAGCCCCGTCAGGCCGGTGGTGATAGCCACCCCGACTGTCGCCAGCGACAAGGCAGGCCAGAGTGCAACCCGAAACGAGGAGACCCGGGTGCGCATGCCACCGTCGAGCAGAATGATGGCAAGCGCCAGGTTGCCCACCAGATAGGCGATGGAGTAGTCGGCGAAGTGGATGCCACCAGGGCCATCCTCACCGGCCAGCATGCCGACGGCGAGGAAGATAACCAGAATGGGAATACCGAGGCGGGAAGAGAGGGCGCTCAACAGTACGCTGGCTCCCACCAACAGGGCAGCGACAAAAAAGAAACTGTTGATGGTAGCGGCATCCAAGGGCGAACTCCTTCCTGGTAATGTGCAAAGTAGGCACATTATATGCAGTTAGGCCCCCCTTGTGTGGCTTATTTGTGCATCAATTTTCACTTTCTTACATTTTTCATCCCTTTTTTCAGCATGGCCGCGCCATATTCTGACTGTGACGGGGTTAACGAAAGCGGAGTCAAAGGAGCGTCGATTTCAGGATGCGCAGGGAGGAGAGGGCGGGGAAAAGCGAAACGGCACAGCAGAGGGAGAGGGGAGCACAAGGGCGCTCCCCACGGGATGGGGGCGGGATTCAGTCGTCCTCGTCATCCTTTACTTCGCGGATCTTGTCCTTGTAGTTGGGCAACTGCTTCTCCAGCCGTTTCATGTCTTTGATGGCATTGAGAAACAGCCCGAGCAGGAACAGCAGCGGCAACCCTATCCACAGCCAGAGATTCATGGGATTTTCCTTTCGTCAGGACAGGTGGTGACATAACAGGCCAAAATTTCATCAAGGTTGGCCAATATGGTCGACTTGCCTTCAATATCCGCCTGTTGCAGGCAAAGCGCCAGTGCCGCGGGATCAAGTCGCTGCTCGTCGGACTCCAGCGAGAAGCTAATATGCCAGGGCTCGTAGGCGACCCCGCTCTCTGCCCCGACCGGCTTGGCATAAGGGAGGAAGAAGCCGAAGTCGCTCATATGGTCGCTGAGCCACTCGCTCAAGCCTGCAAACCAGCCCCTGGCTTCATACTCCCACGGCTCCAGTGCCAGTTTGGTATTGGCGGGCAGGCAGTCCGGGTCGTAGATATCGAGATCGGTCCCCCAGTGGTGACGGCTGGTGCCGGGCAGGGCGCTCCAGCGCAGGATAGCGTGGAGGCGCTCCTCGTCGCTCAGTTGCAGGGCGTCGATGGGCTGGCTGTGGGCATCGAGCAGTGGCCGTTCGCCGCGCCACTTGCCATTCCAGATGGCGAGTTGGCGCTCGAAGCTGCGCCAGCTGGAGGCCGCCTGCAGGTTGAACCCCTCGTAGGCGGCCGCCACCTGCATGTCGTTGAAGGCCGCCGCGGTGGCGGCGGTCAGCCGATGGGGGCCGCGCCCCACCAGAATAAGGTGGCTCTCGTCGAGCCCCAGCAGTTGTTCCTGCGTCATGCCAGCAATCTCTCGAGCACCCCTTGGTACATGTCGGCCAGCAGATCCAGATCGTCCGCCTTCACGCACTCGTTCACCTTGTGAATGGTGGCGTTGACCGGCCCGAGCTCAATCACCTCGGCGCCGGTGGGGGCGATAAAGCGCCCGTCGGAGGTGCCACCAGTGGTGAGCAGGGCCGGTCGCTGACCGTTCACCGCCTCGATGGCCGCCACGGCCGCATCAAGCAGCGCGCCGGTATCGGTGAGGAAAGGTTGGCCGGAGAGGGTCCAGCTCAGCTGATAATCGAGGCCATGTTTATCCAGCAGCGCCTCGACCCGCTCGCGGATATCCAGGTCGGTCAGTTCGGTGCTGAAGCGGAAGTTGAACTGGACGTGCAATTCGCCCGGAATGACGTTGGAAGCGCCGGTGCCGGCCGAGATGTTGGCAATCTGGAAGCTGGTGGGGGGGAAGTAGGCGTTGCCCTCATCCCACACGGTGGCGGCAAGTTCGGCCAGCGCTGGCGCCGCCTTGTGGATCGGGTTGTCAGCCAGATGGGGATAAGCCACATGGCCCTGCACCCCGCGTACCAGCAGATCGCCGGTGATGGAGCCGCGGCGGCCGTTCTTCACTACATCCCCTACCACGGCGGTAGAGGAGGGCTCGCCGACGATGCACCAGCGGATCTTCTCGTTGCGGGCCTCCAGGGTGTCGATCACCCGGGTGGTGCCATTGATAAAGGGCCCCTCCTCATCGGAGGTGATGAGAAAGGCGATGGACCCGGTGTGATCCGGATGCTCGGCCACGAAGCGCTCTACCGCCACCACCATGGCAGCCAGCGAGCCCTTCATGTCGGCGGCGCCGCGTCCGTAGAGCACGCCATCCTTGATGGTCGGCTCGAACGGCGGGGTGTGCCATTTGTCCAGCGGCCCGGCGGGCACCACGTCGGTGTGACCGGCGAAGCAGAACAGTGGCCCCTCGCTGCCACGACGGGCCCAGAGGTTGGTGGTGTCCTCAAACACCATGGGCTCGATGACAAACCCGAGCTTGGCGAGGCGCTCCGTCATCAGGGTCTGGCACCCTTCATCGAGGGGGGTAACGGAGGGGCGGCGGATCAGATCCTTGGCCAGTGCGATGACATCCGACATCAGTTGTCCTTAGTTGTCCTTAACGGGAAAAGAGGGATTGGTAGTGATCAGCCTTGAAACCCAGGGTCAGTTCGCCGTCACGGTCGAGCAGCGGGCGCTTGATCATGGCCGGATGTTCCAGCAGCAGGGCGCGCGCCTTGGCGGTGTCGAGCCCCTGTTTGGCCTCATCCGGCAGGGCGCGGAAGGTGGTGCCGCGGCTGTTGAGCAGGGCTTCCCAGCCGAGTTTTGCCAGCCAGCTGTCCAGATCGTCCGGGTTCAGGCCGTCGGCGCGGTGGTCGTGAAAGCGGTAGTCGATACCGGCCTCATCCAGCCACTTGCGGGCTTTCTTGATGGTGTCGCAGTTCTTGATGCCATAGAGGGTGATGGCCATGGGGAGTCCTTCTCTTGTGGGCGCTGGCCGTGGCCGCGCCCGAAAATCCGAATCAACAGAGTGCAAGGGCCCGATTCTGGCATTGTGGCAATCCCATGGCAACGCCGATGGTCCGGCTCGCGGGTTTTACCGGAACTGGTCACACCTGAACGGCGATTTTGAGCACAAAGTCAGAAGCAGTGGGGCTGGCGTGCCCGATGGGGTTGGGTATTGCGGGAGAAGATCGACTATTGCAGGAGAAAAAGAGAAGGGGGCAAACGCCAGATAGCCAAAACGCGCCAGTGGGCGCGTTTTGGTCGGCATCATCAAGTACCTCAATCAGTGCAGGGTGGTCCACTCATGGTCAAAGACCCGGGCCCGTTCCCAGGGTGCATCAGGCAGGCTGGAAGAGAGGCCAGTGTATTTGCCCACGTCGTCCACCACGATGGCGGAGAGGATCGGCAGGTTGTTTTCGGTGCAGTACATGCGGATGCGTTGCAGCAGGGTGCGCAGTTCATCCTGGCACTGCTCCAGCCCGGCCTGCTTGGCCAGTTTGGAATAACGAATGGTAGTGCGTTCCTTTGCAGACTCGACGAGGATGTCCCACAGCTTGTAGTCGCAGGTCGAGACACCTGCGGTGGCTTGGCTTGTCATAACTCTCTCCGGCGCGAAATGGTCGCTATATGTCGAAGCGCATCTTCGCCACTTCGGCGCTGTCGTATGTTGATCCAACGCAAAAAAGAGGGGAGTCGCGTCAGACAATTCTCTTTCCGAGAATGGTAAAGGTTTTTCTGTGGGTGAAAAAACGAAAATTTGGCACTTGGCTAACATATTGTGCTGTCAAAGCCCAATGTCGTCACCTTTATTGATGGGGATCAAAGGCAAACAGTAGTCAGATCACTAGATTTCGCTCCTCGATAAATTTATCAGGAGTGAATATTGGAACTTTTATTCGTCTTGCTCGTTCTGGTCGCCGTGGTCTACGGCATCATCAAGGATTACAACCCGCAGGCGGTGCTGGCGCTGGCGGGCATGGCCATTTTTGCAGTGGCCTACTGGTTGGGGCTGCACCCCATTCTCCCCGCTGACAAGAGCACCGGCTTCGCCCTGTTCGACCTGTTCGAAGTGTTCAAGGGGATCTTCTCCTACCGCGCGGCGGGCCTCGGCCTCACCATCATGGCGGTGGCGGGTTTTGCCACTTACATGTCCCATATCGGGGCCTCCCAGGCGCTGGTGCGGGTGGCGGTCAAGCCGGTGGCGGGCATCCAGTCCAGCTACCTGATGCTCGCCATCTGTTATCTGGTGGCGGTCTTTGTCTCCCTGTTCGTCACCTCCGCCACCGGCCTTGGCCTGTTGTTGATGGTCACCATGTATCCGGTGATGCGCAACCTCGGCATCAGCCCGGCCTCCGCCTGTGGTGTCATCGCCACCTCCCAGGCGTTTGAAATTGGCCCGACCCAGACCAACGCCATCTTCTCCGCCGGTCAATCCGGCATGGATCCGACCAGCTATTTCGTCGACTACCAGATCTGGCTGGTGGCCCCCATGCTGCTGGTGACCATGGTGCTGCACTTCTTCTGGCAGCGTCACTGCGATCGCAAGGATGGCTGGGATCCTGCGCTCCATCGCGGCGATCACGCCGAGCTGGACGAGCAGGGCACCGAGAGCGTGCAGGCGCCCACCTGGTATGCCCTGCTGCCGATAATCCCCTTCGTGCTGATGATGACCTTCTCCAAGCTGCTGGTGAGCGACATCAAGATGAGCGTGGAGGTGGCCATGCTGCTGTCGGTCTTTATCGGCATGCTGTGCGAGCTGCTGCGTAGCCGCTCGGTGCGAACCGCATTCGCGGGGCTGTCGAGCTTCCTCGATGGCATGGGCAAGGTGTTTGGCCCTGTGGTGGCGCTCATCGTCTGTGCCGAGCTGTTTGCCGAATCTCTCAAGGCCATCGGCGCCATCGATACCCTGCTGCACTCTGCCAGCAATGCCGGTATCGGCAGCGGCCTGATGACCCTGGTGATGGTGGGCCTCATCATGGTGGCGGCGGTCATCATGGGCTCCGGCAACGCGGCGTTCCTGAGCTTCTCGACCCTGGCACCGGCGGTGGCGGCCAAGTTTGGCGTGCCTGCGGTGACCATGTTGCTGCCGATGCAGCTCGCTTCCAGTATCGGCCGCACCATCTCTCCCATCGCGGCGGTGCTGATCGCCTGTGCGGGGATTGCCAAGGTGTCGCCCTTTACCGTGGTCAAACGCACCAGCGTGCCGATGGCGGGGGCGCTGGTGACGGCGCTGACCCTCAACTATCTGCTGTTTATGTAAGCGGGTGGCGGACGGCACGAGCTGTCCGCCCCTTTCACTCGGCTGTCGGACGGGAGGCCTGCCCTCCCGTCCCAGGAGATGACAATGACAGACTCTCGCAACGCTTTTTCTCTGGATGCCTACCTGGCAGATCTGGCCCCGCTCATCAACCTCGATTGCGGTACTCGCACCCCGGCCGGGGTGGCCAAAGTGGCCGACATCATGACCGAGAAATATGAGGCCATCGGCTGGCAGGTGACCCGCCACCAGTTTGCTGCCGAGTGCGGCCCCTGCCTCGAGGCAACCAATGCACCGGGTGCCGCTCACTACGACGTGATGCTGGTGGGCCACATGGACACCGTCTTCCCCGAGGGAACAGCGGCCAAGCGCCCGTTGAAAATCGAAGGCAATCAAGCCTTTGGCCCCGGTGTCTCGGACATGAAGAGTGGCCTGCTCTCTATCTGGTATGCACTTAAAGAGATGGATCCGGTGCAGCTGGCCAAGCTCAAGGTGCTGGTCTGCTGCAACTGCGACGAAGAGATTGGCTCCCCCTGGTCGAAAGATTGGCTGGTGGAGAAGGCCAAACAGAGCGGCTGCGTGCTGGTGGCCGAAGCGGCGCGCCCCAACGGGGATCTCATCAGCGCCCGCAAGGGCAATGCCAAGTACCGCATCACCTTTCACGGCAAGGCGTCCCACGCCGGTTCGGCCCTGACCGAAGGGATCTCCGCCATCACCGAGCTGGCGCATTGGGTGCTGGCCATTAACGAGCAGGTCAACATGACCACGGGCACCACCATGAACGTCGGCGTGGTACAGGGCGGCACCGGCGTTAACGTGGTGCCCGACTTTGCCGAGGCAATCGTCGATCTGCGTTTCTGGAGTAACGAAGAGGCCGCTGCGGTGCACGAGCGGCTCACCTTTATGGCCAACAACCCCTTCCTTGCGGGCTGTCGGGTCGAGGTGGATCGCCAGACCTTCAAGCCGGCGATGCGCCCGAGCGGCGATACAGAAGCTGTGATGGCGCTGGTGGAGGCGGCTGCGAAAGAGGAGGGGATCTCCTTCAACTGGCTGGAGGCCGGTGGCGGTTCGGATGCCAACTTTACCGCCGCCGCGGGGGTGCCGTCCCTCGATGGTTTCGGCCCCATGGGGGGCGGTTTTCACTCGGAGGCGGAATTCCTGCTGCTGGACAGCATCGAGCCGCGCATCCGCCTGCTGCAGCGGGTGCTGGGCAAGCTGGCGAAATAAGCCGGTTTATCCCTTGTTCGGGTCATCATGGCCCGCTCAAAATTGGTCCGCTCCACTCCAAACGGGAGGCTGTTGCCTCCCTTTTTTTATCTCGATTTTTCGCGCGTCCCTGAACGAGCGCGCCAGATGGCTTGAGGCCGTTACCCCTGTGGCTCAGCCAGATAGGCCAGATGATCCTGCCGTGCTACCTGCCAGCCATCGAGGCGCAGCGGGGCGGCAAAGCCCGGGCCGTCAGTCACCATGGTGTGGTACTCCCCCTGCTCGCCGCAGGCATCGAAGCCCTCGCGCTCGGCCAGTTGTTGTAGCTCGCAGAGGGTGGCGGCATCGAGGGGGCGTCCAGTCCACTCGGGGGCCAGCACCCGGGTATCGATGCAGGAGAGGTGGGCGACGATGCCGCGGGCCAGCATATCCGCCAGCAAGGCTTGGCGAGATTGCTGCCAGAGCGGGGTATGGACGGTGAGCCCGAGCGGGCGGCAGCGTTCGCGGATCCAGTTTGGTGCGCCCCCCACGCTGTCGATATCGCCGGTGACTACGCCATCGAGTTGCCACTCCTCCTTGAGCCGTGCCAGTTCCCGCTCATAACCGAGATCGAACGGCGCTTCTATGGTGACCAGCAGATGGGGCAGCCCGAGGGCTTCCGCCTGACGGCGCACCAGCGGCAAGGGGTGAGCGAGAAATCGGGGCTCTGGCGGCGCAAAGGTGGCCAGTGCCACCACCTGATGGCCCGCTTGACGGGCATGACAGAGAGCCAGCATGGCATCTTTGCCACCGCTCCAGAGCAGGATGACGCGAGACATGGATGAGATTCCGGTGGTGAACGAGGGGGCATGCTACCCAGCGGCGGGGGCAGAGGTAAAGGCATAGTGTCCGGAAATGGCGGCGGGGAAGTGGTTGAGGTAACGGAGCTGGAAAAAAGCAGGCCCCCGAAGCGGGGGCCTGTATTGCAATAGCGTGGTAAACACCGCTGCGATTAGAGCAGGATGCTGGTGAGGATAAAGCCCAGCGAGCAGGAGGTCACCACCCCGATCAGCCCTGGAATGATGAAGCTGTGGTTGATGATGAACTTGCCGATGCGGGTGGTGCCGGAGCGGTCGAAACCGATACAGGCCAGATCGCTCGGGTAGGTCGGCAGCACGAAGTAGCCGTAGCTCGCTGGCAGGAAGGCAATCAGCAGCTTGGGCTCGACACCCAGCGCCAGACCCATGGGGGCGATAGCGGTGAGGGCTGCGGCTTGGCTGTTCACCAGCTTGGAGATAAGGAACAGCACCAGGGCGTAGGTCCAGGGCTGGGCCTGTACCACGTGGGCCAGGGTTTCTTTGAGCAGCGGCATGTGAGCTTGGAAGAAGGTCTCACTCATCCATGCCACCCCGAATACGGAGAAGATGGCGACCATACCCGCCTTGAAGACGGCACCGTTGGCGATCTCGCCCGGCTTGACCTTGCAGCGCATCAGTATGATGGCACCGGCGATCAGCATCATCATCTGGATCACCAGGTTCATGGAGAGCGGGCCAGTTTTGTCCTTGATGGTGAACACCGGACGCAGACCTTCGTTGGCACCGAGCAATACCACGGCGGCGATGGCGGCGAAGAAGATCCAGGTAGACCAGTAGGCCTCTTTCGGGAACTTGGTGTTGAGCAGGGTTTCACCACCGCCGTAGATGAAGGCGCGCTGCTCTGGGTCTTTGATCTTGGCCTGGAACTCTTCGTCCTTGTCCAGATCCTTGCCGCGACGCAGGCTCCACAGGGCTGCCACGATGACACCGGTCAGGGAGGAGGGGATGGCGATCATCAGGATGTCGAGCAGGCCGTAAGCCTGACCGATACCGTGACCAGCCGCCAGAATGGAGACCATGGAGACCACGGCAACGGAGACCGGGGAGGCGCAGATGGCCATCTGGGAGGCAACGGAGGCGACAGCCATCGGGCGCTCGGGACGGATGTTCTTCTGCAGCGCAATGTCAGCGATGATGGGGAACATGGTGTAGACCACGTGGCCGGTACCGCATAGGAAGGTGAGGGTCCAGGTGGTGAGCGGCGCCAGGATAGTGATGTATTGCGGGTGACGGCGCAGCAGGCGCTCGGCCACTTGCATCATCAGGTTGAGGCCACCGGCAGTCTGCAGGGTGGCGGCACAGCCGATCACCGCCAGAATGGTCAGCATTACCTGAACAGGCGGTTCGCCCGGCACCAGGCCGAAGACGAAGGTCAGCAGGAAGAGACCGATACCACTGATGAGACCGAGTCCCATGCCCCCAAAGCGGGTACCCAGCAGCAAGCAGCCGAGTACCACTAAAAATTCCATCAAGATCATTCCGTTACCTCGTGTGATTCAACCCATATTGCCGCGGGTAGCCTGAACCATGAATTGTCATTGTCTGTTTTATTTAGCCCAAAAGGGTTAGTTGCTATTCTGCTCCCCTGAAAAAGTGAAAAAATTGAGTTACTTCAATAACTCGATGAATTTTTGATTAAACCACTTAAAAACCACGTACTAACAAAAACATTATTTTTGTCAACAAGTGGTATCACTCGGGGCCAGCCCATCAGAGTGCAACCAGAGGAGTTGTGATGGGGAATGCGTTGGTAAGGAAGTTGTGGAAAAAGGCCCGGGTCAGGGGAGAAGAGGCTTAAAAACACGGGTTAAAGATATCTTTTTTGGCAAATGGGGTGTTCTGCGACTCTGCTCATCGGGGGGCGGGTGCTGATAGCAGATAGCGACGCTGATACTGTTCGCTCAGCTCCTTGATATCGAGTCTGGCTAGCGCATTGTTCACTCGCTGTTGCAGTTGCTGTTGATCGGGACGGAACATGATGTGCAGGCTCTTGTACCCGAGGATCTTCGGGTTGAACTGCAGCTGTTCGGGGTGGAGTTTGTCATCGTGATAGGTGAGCCAGTAGAAAACATCCCGGTCGATCACAGCCAGATCGAGCCGGTCGCGCTGCAATTTTCGCAGGTTGAGGTGATCGTCGTCCACGGCAAAGGTGTTGAGGCGCTTGCTGGCCATCAGGGCATCAAATTCACGGGTATTGATATAACCTGCGACGACCCCAATCCGGTAGGAAGCGAGATCTTCGAGTCGCTGCCAGTGGATAGGGGGGCCGGCTTGCTGCGCCATGCCCAGCACACTACTGCCCACGCTGGTGGAGATATGCCACCGTTTATCCAGATCATCGGCGAAGTATTTGGGGAAGTAGCCGCTGTAGTGCTGGGCGGGATCGGATGCCAGCAACATGGCTCGATGCCAGGGGTAGAAGTCAAACTGAACCTCCAGCCCCGCTTCGGCAAATGCACGCTTGACGATATGGCCGGTAAGGCCACCATCAGGGAGATGCTGGCTGGTATAGGGGGGCCACTCCAGGGTGGTCAGGTGCACGGGTTCTGCCCGCAATTGCAGGGGGAGCCAGAGCAGCAAGAGTGTCAGAAGCCGACGATATCCCATGAACGACCCATTCCTTGTGTCGATTGGTTCTGAGTATTACCCATAACGGGGGTAATAAAAAAGCCGACCCTGAGGACGGCTTTTGCAATGTAGTGGCAATATGCCGCTGATCAGAACTCGGCGGTACGCGGAGTTCGCGGGAACGGGATCACGTCGCGGACGTTGCCCATACCGGTCACGTAAACCACCAGACGCTCGAAGCCCAGACCGAAGCCGGAGTGCGGCACGGTACCGAAGCGACGCAGGTCGCGATACCACCAGTAATCTTCCTTGTTCAGGCCCATCTCGGCCAGACGGGCATCCAGCACGTCCAGACGCTCTTCACGCTGGGAACCACCGATGATCTCGCCGATGCCCGGTGCCAGTACGTCCATCGCGGCAACGGTCTTGCCGTCGTCGTTGAGGCGCATGTAGAAGGCCTTGATATCTTTCGGGTAGTTCTTTACCACCACCGGAGACTTGAAGTGCTCCTCGGCCAGATAGCGCTCGTGCTCGGAGGAGAGATCGATACCCCAGGAGACCGGGAACTCGAACTTTTTGCCGCAGTTTTTCAGCACTTCGATGGCGTCGGTGTAGTCGATCTGGGCGAAGTCGGAGGAGACGAAACGCTCCAGACGGCCGATGGCATCCTTGTCCACGTGCTGGGCGAAGAACTCCAGATCGTCGCGACGCTCGGTCAGTACGGCGTTGAAGACATACTTCAGCATGGCTTCGGCCAGTGCGGCGTTATCTTCCAGATCGTTGAAGGCCACTTCCGGCTCAACCATCCAGAACTCGGCCAGGTGGCGGCTGGTGTTGGAGTTTTCAGCGCGGAAGGTCGGGCCGAAGGTGTAGACCTTGGAGAGGGCGCAGGCATAGGTTTCGGCGTTCAGCTGGCCGGATACGGTCAGGAAAGCCTCTTTGCCAAAGAAATCTTCGTTGTAGTCCACCTTGCCGGCGTCGGTGCGCGGCAGGTTTTCCAGATCCAGAGTGGAGACGCGGAACATCTCGCCGGCACCTTCGGTGTCAGAAGCGGTGATGAGCGGGGTCGCAACCCAGAGGAAACCCTCTTCGTGGAAGAAGCGGTGGATGGCTTGCGCCAGGCAGTGACGAACGCGGGTCACGGCGCCAACGATGTTGGTGCGCGGGCGCAGGTGGGCCTGTTCACGCAGGTATTCGATGCTGTGGCGCTTGGCAGCCATCGGGTAGGTGTCCGGATCTTCGACCCAACCGACTACCTTCACCTCGGTCGCCTGCAGTTCGAAAGCCTGGCCGCTGCCCTGAGAGGCGGCAACCACGCCGGTCACTTCCACGGAGCAGGCAGTGGTCAGACGCAGCACTTCATTCTCGTAATTGGCCAGGGTATTGGGGACAACTGCCTGTACCGGATGGAAACAGGAGCCATCGGAAATGGCCAAAAATGAGATCCCCGCCTTGGAATCACGGCGAGTCCGGATCCACCCTTTGACAGTTTGGGTGGTGCCGACCGGATACTTACCGGCCAGCACATCTACTACGGATGCGTGCGTCATCGAAATATTGTCTCCAGCTTGTTCTTGCAGCGCTATTTGCAACACTAGGGAGTCTGGCCCGGGCACAGATGGCCCACCATGGCAGACTAAGCCGTCAATCTTACCCGCGCGGGTTTGATAAACAAGCAAAAATGTCGGACTCTGGTGGGGTTTTCGGCATGGTTCACTCAACAAGAGTGTCACGGGCGCAGGAGAGGTGGGTGAAAGATCGGCGGCATGGGCCAGATTGGCTGACGCGGGTGTTGCAGGGGCTGGTGATGCTCTGCTGGGGCGGCTTTATCGTGCTGCTCTCCCTTTACCACTATGCCCGTCCCGAAATTGCCTACGGTTTTCTGGTCTATGGCGGGATCGAGGTGCGCGATTATTGGGACCCGGCCCTTACCCCCTGGCTGGTCTACGGGCTCTGGAGCTGCTGCGCCCTGACGCTGGCGGTGTTGCTGCTGGAGCGCAAGCGCAGCCGCCGTCAGGATGACTCCCGGCATGTCAATCTGGCCATCCTGCTATTGGTGCTGATCGCCAGCTTGCTCTTCTACTACGTCGGTTAAGCGCCCGCCTCAGCGGGGCTGATCCGGCTCCTGCCTGCTGGCCTTGGTGCGCTTGCCGAGCTGGCGCTCCACACTGTCGAGCATCTGGTTGTAGGCCACCGCCACCCGGCCAATCTCGTCGCCGTCATCTCCCTCCAGCCGGTGGCCGAAGTCGTGCAGGTCGGTGGCCTCTTCCATGGAGCGGGTCAACTGGTTGAGAGGGCGCACGATCCAGGTGCGGATGACCCAGAGGGTCAGCAGCAGTCCCATCCCGAAGATGCCGGTGAGAATGAGCGCCGAGGTGAGAATATTCTGCTCGACCCGGGTAAACAGCGAATCGAGGGAGTAGTCAAAGCGCACCGCACCAAGCACGGTGTTCTCCGGCACCAGATGACAGCTGGTGCAGTCGGTGCCGCGAAAATCCTTCTTGGCCAGCAGCGGTCGGGTGACCACCAGACGGCTGTGCATGCCGTTGTGCACCACCTCCAGGCTCCCTTTGCCCGCCAGTGCCAGCTCATCAAACTCATCTTTTACCTGTTCTGTCTCCCGTCCCGGCCCGAACTGTTTGCTCACCGCGTCGCCACGAACGATGCGTGCATCCTCCACATGGGCGTGGTCGAGAAACTTGCCGCGCAGGGTATCGCGGGCATCCATCTTGCCGGTCAGCATCAGCATGTTGAGGCCGTCGAAATAGGCTTCGGTCTGCTCGCGGCTCTGCTCCTTGATGAGCGTCAGGATGAGATCGCGCTCGCGCACCGCCTGATAGGCTGCGGAGAAGACCAGTACCATGGAGAAGATGAAGAGCAGGAAAAAGTTGATTTTGGCAGCAATGGAGAGGCGCATGAGCAGTCTTTCTTGATGGTAAAACCGCAGCAGTTTACCCCTCTTGGGGCCTCAGGTCTGGTGTTTTGCTCACATTACGGCAAGTGAAACTGCACTGAAGTGGATAAAGTTGCCCTCTTTATATATCAAATGCCGGTAGTCAAACGGGCGGCTGCGATGGCCGCCCGCTGCATGCCTTAAAACTCGCCTTCGGAAATGGCCTGACGGATGGCGCCGGTCAATACCCGCAGCTCTTCAGGGGTGATGACGAACGGGGGCATCAGGTAGACCAGCTTGCCAAAGGGGCGGATCCAGGCGCCCAGTTCGACAAACTTGCGCTGGATGCGCGCTACATCCACCCGCTCTTTCATCTCCACCACCCCGATGGCGCCGAGCACTCGCACATCCGCGACCGCCGGGTGCAGGGTCAGCTCTACCAGTTCTGTTCGCAGCTGATGCTCGATGGTGCGCACCCGCTCCTGCCACGGTGAGGCCAGCAGCAACTCGATGGAGGCGTTGGCCACCGCGCAGGCGAGCGGGTTGCCCATAAAAGTGGGGCCGTGCATAAAGACCCCCGCCTTGCCGTCACAGATGGTGCGGGCGACATGCTCGGTGGTCAGGGTCGCCGAGAGGGTGAGGTAGCCGCCGGTCAGCGCCTTGCCCAGACACATGATGTCGGGGCTGATCCCCGCCCAGTCGCAGGCAAACAGCTGGCCGGTGCGGCCAAAGCCGGTGGCAATCTCGTCGGCAATCAGCAGCACGCCGAACTCGTCGCACAGGGCGCGTACCCACTGCAGATAGCGGGGGTGATAGAAGCGCATGCCGCCAGCGCCTTGCACTATGGGCTCAAGCACGATGGCGGCGATCTCCTCGTGGTTATCGGCCATGAGTGTGGCCAGCTCCACCACGCACTGCTCGTCCCACTCGGCGTGGAAGCGACAGCTGGGCGCATCGACAAAATGGTGCTCCGGCAGGAATCCCTTGTAGAGCTCATGCATGCCGCCATCGGGATCGCAGACGCTCATGGCGCCAAAGGTGTCGCCGTGATAGCCGCTGCGCAGGGCGACAAACTTGGCTCTGGGCGTCCCCTTGGCGTGCCAGTATTGCTGCGCCATCTTGAGTGCTACTTCCACCGCTACCGAGCCGGAATCGGCCAGAAAGACCCGATCAAGCCCCTTCGGAGTGATCTCCACCAGCTTGCGGCAGAGCTCGACCGCCGGAGCGTGGGTTAGGCCGCCAAACATCACGTGAGACATCTTGCCGAGCTGGGCGGTGGCGGCGGCGTCCAGTTCCGGCACCTGATAGCCGTGCACGCAAGCCCACCAGGAGCTCATGCCATCCACCAGTTCACGGCCGTCGCTGAGGGTGATGGTCACCCCTTTGGCGCTGGCCACTTCATAGCAGGGCAGGGGGTGAGTGAGGGAGGTATAGGGGTGCCAGATGTGGTGCAGGTCGAATTCTTGGTTGGTCATTTGTTGTTCTGTTGTCAATTGGTTTTATCTGGTCGGTGTTGACAGTCTACGCGTGCTCTCTACACTAGCCAACAATTTCAGCCACTTGGCACTGCGCATCACCTTGAGCGCGCGGGCCCGGCGGCGGGTTTTACGCTCACGCTCTTGCAAAAACCTTTTGCAAGGATGGCGGGCGCAGGATCCCACCAATAACAACCGGAAGCCATGTATGAATGCTCTCACCACGGGCGGTCACGCCCTTCGTCATGACTGGACCCTCGCCGAGGTTCAGGCCCTGTTTGCCCTGCCATTCAACGATCTGCTGTTTCAGGCCCAGAGTGTCCACCGCGCCCACTTTGACCCGAACGAAGTGCAGGTGAGCACCCTGCTCTCCATCAAGACCGGCGCCTGCCCGGAGGATTGCAAATACTGCCCCCAGAGTGCCCGTTATCACACCGGCCTTGAGGCCGAACGGCTGATTGAGGTGGAGAAGGTGCTGGAGCGGGCCCGCGAAGCCAAGGCCAACGGCTCGTCCCGTTTCTGCATGGGGGCCGCCTGGCGCAACCCCAAAGAGAAGGACATGCCCTACATCATCCGGATGATCGAGGAGGTGCGCGGGCTGGGGATGGAGACCTGCATGACGCTGGGGATGCTCACCGCCGATCAGGCGGCGCGTCTGGGGGCTGCGGGGCTCGATTACTACAACCACAACCTCGACACCTCGCCGGAGTTTTACGGCGAGATCATCTCGACCCGTACCTATCAGGACCGGCTCGATACGCTGGAACATGTACGCAGTGCTGGCATGAAGGTCTGCTCCGGTGGCATCGTCGGCATGGGTGAGCAGGCGAAAGATCGGGCGGGCCTCTTGATGGCGCTGGCCAACCTGCCGCGCCACCCGGAGAGTGTGCCCATCAACATGCTGGTCAAGGTGAAGGGGACGCCGCTGGAGGATCAGGAGAACCTCGATCCGTTCGAATTTATCCGCACCATCGCCGTGGCGCGGATCATGATGCCGGCCTCCCATGTACGCCTCTCCGCCGGGCGGGAGAAGATGAACGAGCAGATGCAGGCGATGTGCTTTATGGCTGGGGCCAACTCCATCTTCTATGGCTGCAAGCTGCTGACCACCCCCAACCCGGACGAAAACAGCGATATGCAGATGTTCAAGCGGCTCGGCATTCGTCCCGCCCAGCGGGCCCAGAAGCCGGATCAGGTACAAGAAGAGGAGTTGCTGGCCGAGGTGAGCCGCCAGAGCGAACCTGCCGAGATGTTTTATGACGCTACCCGCCCCCGTGCAGAGACTGCGCGGTCATGACTGGCCCAGCAGTAACAGGCCCTTTTGCATTGGGCGCAGCGCTGGCCGAGCGCGAGCAGGCGGGCCTGCTGCGCAACCGCATCGCGACCGATGGGGCGAGTGGCGGGCGGCTCAGGGTTGCAGGGCGCGAATACTTCAACTTTTCCGCCAACGACTATCTGGGACTGGCGGATCACGGCGCCATCAAGGCCGCCTTCAACGCGGGGATTGAGCGTTATGGCACGGGCTCCGGCGCCTCGCCGCTGGTGACCGGTTACAGCCGTGCCCACCAACAGCTTGAGGAGACCCTGGCCGAGTGGCTCGGGGTGGAGGCGGTGCTGCTGTTCAACTGCGGTTTTTCGGCCAATCAGGCGGTGCTCAAAGCGCTGCTCGGCAAGGAGCATCTGCTGTGGCAGGACAAACTCAACCACGCCTCTTTGCAGGAGATGGGCAGTCAGCTCCCCTGTAAGATGAAGCGCTTTGCCCACAACGATATGGCTGCCCTTGAACGGCAGCTTGAGCCAAATCGCGGATTGATTGTCTCGGAAGGGGTGTTCAGCATGGACGGGGATCAGGCCCCCTGGGGTGAGCTCGCAACCCTCGCCGCCCGGAGCGGCAACTGGCTGATGATCGACGATGCCCATGGTCTCGGCGTGATGGGGCCCGAGGGGAGCGGCACTCTGGCGGCGCAGGAGGTAGATCCGGCCAGCGTACACATCCAGATGGGCACTTTTGGCAAGGCGCTTGGTGTGGCTGGCGCTTTTGTCGGCGGCAGCCGCGAGCTGGTGGAGTATTTGGTCAACTTCGCCCGCCACTATGTCTACAGCACCCATATGCCGGCGGCGCAGGCTTGCGCAGTCAGCAAGAGCATCGAGCTGGTGCGTGCCGCCGATGAGGCCCGCTCCCATCTTGGTAAGCTCATCGCCCGCTTCCGGCAAGGGGCAGAGGCGTTGGGTTGGCAACTCGGTGCGAGCGATACCCCCATCCAGCCGCTGCTGGTGGGGGAGAGCAGCACCGCTCTGCAACTGGCTGAACGGCTGCGGGAGCGCGGCGTCTGGGTGAGCGCCATCCGCCCGCCCACTGTGCCGGTCGGTACGGCCCGGCTGCGCATTACTCTGAGTGCAGCCCACCGCGAGCGGGATGTGGATCGCCTGCTCGATGCCTTGGGGGTCAGCCCTTCAGTTACAACGCTTGGGGAGGCTCACTATGGCTGAGCGTTTTCAAACGGTCGACAAGGCGCAGCTTGCTCGCCGTTTCGGCGCCGCCGCTCGTCATTACGATGCCCATGCCCGCTTTCAGCAGGAGGTGGGTCAGACGCTGCTGGAATGGATGCCAGACAGGCTGGTTGGCACTGATCTGACGGTGAGCGGGCTGGATCTGGGCTGCGGCACCGGCTTTTTCTTGCCCCAACTGGCGAACCGTTGTCAGCAGCTGGTGGGGCTTGATCTCGCCCCCGGCATGCTGGCGCAGGCCGCCTTGCGTGGCAGCGGTGCTCGCCTGCTCTGCGGCGATGCGGAGCAGCTTCCTTTCGCCGATAACTCGTTCGACTGGGTTTTCTCCAGTCTGGCGTTGCAGTGGTGCGAGCGTCCGGCCCAGGCTTTTGGCGAGCTGCTTCGGGTGGTCAAACCGGGCGGCCAGATCTTTTTCTCGACCCTGCTCGATGAGTCGCTCTGGCAGTTGCGAGCCGCCTGGCAGCAGCTTGATGGTCGCGCCCATGTCAATCGCTTCCTCAGCCTGCCACAATTGGAGCAGGCGCTGGCTAGCGCCGGGGTATCTGCTCCCGAGCTGCGTTGTATCACCTGGGATCTCGCCTATCTTGAATTGCCGCAGTTGTTGCGCGATCTCAAGGGGATTGGGGCCAATCAGATCAACGACAATCAAGGGGGCGCCGCCCCAGCCGGTCTGAGCGGTCGCGCCAGATTGCAGCAGCTGGCTCAGGCATATGAAGCATTTCGCCAGCCCGGTGGCAGGTTGGTCGCCAGTTATCGGGTGTGTCTCGGTCGCCTCAGCAAGCCTCGCTGAGCGCCGGGAATTGCAGTGTGTGCAGGGCAGTGAGCCACTCCCTGCCAAGGAGAGAACCATATGAAATCATTCTTTATCACCGGCACAGATACCGATGCGGGCAAGACGCTGGTGGCACGCACTCTGCTGCGCGAATTCAGCGCACAGGGGATCCGCTGTGCCGGCTACAAGCCTATCTCGGCAGGGTGTGCCCGAACACCCGATGGATTGCGCAACCTCGACGCTGTTCTGTTGCAGGAGGCGGCGAGTGTTCAGCTGCCTTATGAGGTGGTCAATCCCTTTGCCTATGAGCCGCCGATTGCGCCCCATATCGCTGCCAGCGAGGCGCGCCAGCCCATTACCATGCAGGGGCTGAGCGAGGGGCTGCGCAAGATTGAACAGGCAGGGGCCGAGCTTGCAGTAGTGGAAGGGGCGGGGGGCTGGTATCTGCCGCTGGATCGCAAGCATCTGCTGTCGGATTGGGTGAAGCAGGAGAACATGCCGGTGATTTTGGTGGTGGGGGCCAAACTGGGCTGTCTCAACCATGCACTGCTCACCTTTGCTGCCATTCGCAACGATCGGTTGCCAGTGGCGGGATGGGTTATTAATCGCCTTCACAGTGCCATGAGCCACTATCAGGAAAATCTGGACACCCTGAGGGGGATGTTACCGGCCCCGTTTCTGGGGGAAATTCCCTTTATAAACAATCCATTTGAGGCTGATTTGCAGGGGCGGCTTGATATCTCTCCGCTCTTGTGACGTCACATTCAGCGAACATTCATCGAGTCTCCCTAAAATTCATCCATAACATGGAGATAGGGAGGTCGAGTGATCTATCTCCGTGTCTTTAATTCTCACAAGGAGTCTATATGAAGCGAATTATGCTATTCCTGGTGACCAACCTGGCCGTCATGCTGGTGCTGGGGGTGGTACTCAATATCCTGTTCTCGGTTCTGGGGATCAACAAGTCCAGCATTTCCGGGCTGTTGATGTTCTGTGCCGTGTTCGGTTTTGGGGGTTCCTTTATCTCCTTGCTGATGTCCAAGTGGATGGCCAAGCGCAGCTATGGCGTCCAGGTCATCGAGCAACCTCGTAACGAGACCGAGCACTGGCTGGTGAGCACTGTTGCCCGTCAGGCCCGCGAAGCGGGTATCAAGATGCCGGAAGTGGGGATCTACGACTCTCCCGAGATGAACGCCTTTGCGACCGGCGCCCGCCGAGATGATTCGCTGGTGGCGGTCTCCTCCGGCCTGCTCTACAGCATGAGCCGTGACGAGGCGGAAGCGGTACTGGCCCACGAGGTGAGCCACGTTGCCAACGGCGACATGGTGACCCTGACCCTGATCCAGGGGGTGGTGAACACCTTCGTGATGTTCTTCGCCCGCATCGTGGCTGGCGTCATCAGCAACTTCTTCAGTTCCAACAACGAGGAAGAGAGCAGCAGCACCGGTGGTTTTGCCTACATGATCACCGTGTTTGTGCTGGAGATGTTGTTCGGCATTCTGGCCTCCATCATCGTCATGTGGTTCAGCCGTCAGCGCGAGTTCCGTGCCGATGCCGGTGCCGCCAAGCTGGCCGGTCGCGACAAGATGATTGCCGCCCTTGAGCGCCTCTCCCGCGGTGCCGAGCCGCAGCTGGAAGGCTCCATGATGGCCTTTGGCATCAACGGCAAGCGCTCCATGAGCGAACTGTTCATGAGCCACCCGCCCATCGAGCAGCGTATCGCCGCCCTGCGTGGTTGATAGATACTGAATGACAGGGGATAACCCCGAATAAAAAACGGCTGCCTTGGGGCAGCCGTTTTGTTTTGCAGCCTTCTTTAAAGCTTGAAGTGCCCCATCTCCTGGCGCAGCACCCGTGACAGCTGCTTGAGCTTGGCTGCCTCTTGGGACACGTGGCGGGCTGCGTCCCCCGATTGTTCCGAGAGGGAGGTGATGTTGCCGACGGTAGAGACCACCTCGTTGGCGGCGGTGGACTGCTCGCGCAGGGTGTGGCTGATCTCTCCCATCAGACCGGTGAGATTGGAGGCGTGGCTCTGGATGCTGGCGATTGCCTGCCCGGTCTGGTTGGCCAGTGTGACCCCGCGGGAGACGTTGTTGACCGTGTTCTCCATGCTGCGGATAGAGGCATCCGCCCCGCTCTGGATCTTGCTGATCATCCCGGTGATCTGCTGGGTCGAGGCCGCCGAGCGGCTGGCCAGATTGCGTACTTCGTCGGCAACCACCGCAAAGCCACGTCCCTGCTCACCGGCCCGCGCCGCCTCGATAGCCGCGTTGAGGGCCAGCAGGTTGGTCTGATCGGCGATGCCGCGGATCACGCCGATGATCTCCGAGATCTGCTGGGTATGGCTGTTGAGTTCTGCGATGGTGCTGGCTGCATCCCCCACAGTGGTGGAGATATTCTCGATGCTGCCAAGCGTCTCCTTGATGACCCCGGAGCCCTCCTCCAGCGTGTCGGCTGAGACCTTGCTGAGCTCGTCTGCATGGCTGGCATTGTCGGAGAGGTGGCTGATGCTCACCACCAGCTCTTCGATGGCGGCGGCCATGGTCTGGGTACTGGTTTGCTGATCGGTGGCGAACTGGGCGGTCTGCTCCGCTATCTGGGCGATGCTGTCGGCCGAATTGGACAACTCCTCGGTGGAGTGGGATACCTTGCCGATGATCCCCTTGAGGGTGCTCTGTGTGGTGCCAAGCAGGCCGATCAGACTCTCTTTCGAGCCTTGGGGCACCTTGATGGGGCGGGAGAAATCCCCTTCCGCCAGCAGATGGAGATCGGTCTTGAGCTGTTCGACCGAGGTGCCCACCAGATCGAGCAGGGAGCGATATGTGCGCCAGAGGAAGAACATCAATACCAGACCGAGGGCGATAAAGAGATAGCGCAGCATGTCGGTATTGGTGGTGGCACTCTCGACCGCCTCCTGGTTGCGCCCCTCCATCATCACGTAGAAATCGTCGATGGGTGACATGATGCGACCCTTGTTCTGGTGATAGGCCTTGTCATGCATCATGGCGATGGCCTTCTGCTGGTTGGCGGCCAGATCACCGTCCGTCTGCTGCACCAGTTTGAAGGCAGCCACCTCGGTGTTGACCAGTGCATCCGAGTTGTTCTTGGCCTCGTTGAGCTTGGCGAGTTCAGCATCGGTGAAACCGGCATCCTTCATCAGATCGATCAGGCCGCGGCGAACATTGCTGTCGGGGCGAGGATTCTGGCCGTTGGCCGCGACAAAATCCCAATAGATACGGTTGTAGCCATCCGGTCTCGGCTGTTCGCCGTTGCGAATGGCCAGGATCCGCATGTACTGCTGCTCGTAGGCTGGATCCTTGGTGATGACGTAGGTGCGACCGAGTCGGGTCAGGTCATCGGAGGATTGGCGCAGCTCGTCGGCCAGCAGGTAGGAGAGATATTGTTGTCGATAACTCTCTTCCAGTTGTTTACCCGCCCAGCTGTAGGCGAAAAACACCAGTGACAGCAGGATCAGGGTGATCACGGAGAGCAAGAGGTTGAGTTGAAAGGCGGGTTTGTTCTGTTCCATGGTTTGAGCGTCCTTATTCTCACCGGGTAACCCCCTTGGTCAGACGGCAAAGGCCGCTACGTCGGAGGGGTTTTGTTGTTATTGCTGTGAGTATAGAAGTCATCGTCGGCATGGTTGCGCAGGCGGGGCGAGAAAGAGACGAGAATGGAGGAACCGCGGGTCGACAGGGGGGAAAAGGTCGGCCAGGATCGGGGCCCAGCCAGCCTTTTCGTGGCTCGATCACCTTATTTGATGACGATGTCTGTGAGCGGCACGGCGCAGCAGGCAAGGATCTTGCCCTCTGCCCGCTCGGCGGCGGTGATGGCGGGGGCGTCGGGGTGATCCACCTCGCCCGAGATCAGCGTCTGTTTGCAACTGCCGCAGATGCCGGCGCGGCAGCTCCATGGCAGCTCTACACCTTGCTTGTTGGCCTGATCCAGCACAGCGCCCTGATTGTTGCCGGTAAAGGCTTGGGCGCCGATACGCAGTTGCACCGCCTGATGGGGGCGGGCCACCGAGAGAATGGTGCCGCCAAAACTCTCCTGTTTGATACGCGCGGCCGGAACGCCGAGGGCTGCCACTTTCGCCGCCGCATCGGTCATAAAACCGTGGGGGCCGCAGATAAAGATCTCTTTTTCGGCCAGCCCTTTGACCAGTTGCAGATGCTCATCATTGAGTCGCCCTTGCAGCCGCTGCCAGTGATTGTCCGGCTGGCTCAGGATCAGGGTGAGGGTCATCCCCTGCTGTGCCATGGCGTGCAGTTCGCTAGCGGCGGGAATGTCCGCTTCGCTGCGGCACAGGTGCATAAAGTGAACCTCTTCCAGCTCCCCGCGTAGCGCCAGGGTGCGGGCTATCGCCAGCATGGGGGTGACGCCGGAGCCTGCGGAGAGCAACAGGAGGTTGCGCTCGGACCCTAAGTGAAACTCGCCTGCGGGGTTGGCGGCCAGCAGCCGGTCGCCCACCTGCAACTGCTGGTGCAACCAGTGCGAGATGCGGCCACCCTCCACCTTTTTGACGCTGATGCCGTAACGCTCCGGGTGATCCGGTGTGGAGCTCAGGGTATAGCGTCGTTGAATCCTCTCGTTTTTGATATCGAGGCTGATGGGCAGATGCTGGCCCGGCAGGTAGTCGGGCAGGGGCTCGCCATCGGCGGCTTCGAACCAGAAGGTCTCCAGATCCCGCGCCAGCGGTTCGCGGGCCACGCAGACCAGCTCCCGCTTCTTCGGTGCGGCGGCGGGATAGACCACCGGACGGGTGCGCTCCAGCACCTCGATCTCGCTGCCTGCCTCAATCCATCCCTCGTTCAGGGCGATCAGGTTTTGGCCGAAGTAGACCTCGCCATCCTCGCCACGGCGGTAGCGGGTGAGGGTGGCCAGCGGCTCTTTCAGGGCGTTGAAGCGATCGGTGCCCGCTTCCACCGTGGTCATGATGCAGCGGCTGCAGGGCTTGACCACTTTAAACTCCACTTCGCCGATGCGGATACGCACCCAACTGTCCTCCTCGAAGGGCTGGGTGTTGCTTGCCACCAGATTGGTGCGGAACTGGCTCATCTGGTGCAGGGCATCGGAGCGCAGATTGAGATCCTCAAGGGAAGCCTGGCTTATCAGCAGCAGCGGATAACCGTCGGCAAAGCTGACCCGGGTGCCGGTCTTTTCACGAAAGCGATCAGAGGTTTCACCCAGCCAGAGCAGTTGCACCGTTTCCCCTGCCACCCGGCTCAGCCATCCATCGGCTTTGGGGTCGGTGTACAGGGCGGTGAAGCGGTCGCTCCAGACTCCGGTAGCTTGCGGGGCGCGGCTGAAGTCGACCTCTTGCAGGGTGAGCGGTTCAAAGCCCGGATAGCGCAGTTGCAAGCCCCCTTCGATGGGGGTGGCCACGATCTGTTGCAGTTGGGGATGGGTTCGGGCGGTGATAAAGGTGCCGTCCGGTTTGACCACCATGTAGCGGCGATCCCCTGCCAGTCCCTCTTCGGTCACCCGGGCGCGAGCCAGCGGCATACCTGCAGTCGATTTGATGGGGTAGAGGTGAATGCTGTCTAGCCTGGGCATCTTCATATCCTTGTGACGCGGCGAGATCGCCTGGAGAAAGGGGAACATAACGGTTCCCCGGCGATCCGGCAATCCTTTCAAGGGGGCGGTCTATAGTTGGGAAAACAGAACAAGAGGGCATCGGGATGAAAATAAGCTGGTTGCTGGCGGGGAGCCTTTTTTGCCAAGGGCTCTGGGCGCAGGAGCTGACCCTGACCACGGGAGAGTATCCCCCTTACTGCTCCGAGACGCTGAAATATCAGGGGCTAATCCCTCATGTGGTGAGCGAGGCATTCAAGAGTGAGGGGGTGAGCGTCAAGTTCCAGTTTCTGCCCTGGAAACGGGCCTTTCGCTTGTCGGAGGAGGGCGTAGTGGATGGCACAGTCCACTGGTATGAGTCGAGCGAGCGGCGCAAAACCCATCTCTACAGCGATCCCATCCTGAGCGAGACCTACGTCTGGTTCTATCTCAAGTCCGATCCGCTGGAATGGCGTGGCTATCAGGATCTGGCGGATCGCAAGCTGGCTGCGGTCAGTGGCTATACCTACAATGCAGATTTTTTTGCAGCCATCGCGCAGGTGCCGCTGCAGGTGCAGTTCGTCACCCGGCTGCGCCAGAGCTTTGATCTGCTGCTCTCCGGCCGCGCCGACCTGACCCTGGAGAACATAGATGTCGGCTACTACTCCCTGCGTCAGTTCTACCCGGCCAGCACGGTCGATCTCTTTGCAACCCATTCAAAACCCGTGATGAAAGTTGAAGGTCATCTGTTGATCAGCCGCAAGCGCGCCAACGCTGAAGAGCTGATCAAAACCTTCAATCGGGGGCTCGCCAAACTGAAAGCCAGCGGTCAGCTGGAGAAGATGTTACTTGAGTCACGTTCTGGTCTCTATGAACCATAAAGTGCAACATTTTTTGATCCTGATTCGCTAATCAGTACAAAAAAGCGGCCATTATCGACTCAGTTCCCAGTTTCTAACGCTTTCGCTTCTTCCCCATCCGGCCACCGTCCGCCTCGGCTACACGGTATCAAGCGCCATCGGGTGGGGCCTGTCACACAAAAAGAAGAAAGCAATGTATGAGCAAACAACTGGACATGACCCCATTGCCGGATCTCTCCCTGAAAACGGGAACAGGCCCGGTGCGTACCCGGCTACCCGTCTGGCGGCCGGCCCTGCCACCCTGCAATCACGCCTGCCCGGCTGGAGAAAATATCCAGGCCTGGCTCTCTTTGGCGCAGGCCGGCCGTTTTGAGGCGGCCTGGCAGACCCTGATCGAAGAGAACCCTTTGCCCGCCATTCATGGCCGGGTCTGTTATCACCCCTGCGAGAGCGCCTGCAATCGCGGGCAGGTGGATGAATCCGTCTCCATCCATGCCATCGAGCGTTTCCTCGGCGACGAGGCGCTGGCCCGTGGCTGGCAGCCTGCGCCACCTGCCCCTGCCAGCGGCAAGAAGGTGCTGGTAATTGGCGCTGGCCCCTCCGGTCTCTCCTGCGCCTGGCACCTCAACCGGCTCGGCCATCAGGTGGAGATCCGCGAAGCGGGGCCGCTTGCTGGCGGCATGCTGCGTTTCGGTATTCCCGCCTACCGTTTGCCCCGCGATGTGCTGGATCAGGAGGTAGCCCGTATCGTGGCGGCCGGGGTGACCCTGACCCTCAACCACAAGGTGGAGGATGTGCTGCGCGAGCGTGACGAGGGGGGCTTTGATGCCGTCTTTATGGCCATCGGCGCCCATCTGGCCAAGCGGGTCGATATTCCGGCCCGTGAAGCGGGCAAGATCCTCGATGCGGTGAGCTTCCTCGAACAAGCCAGTCTGGCCGAAGAGCAGGGCTTGCCGCCACCCAAACTGGGACGGCGGGTGGCCATCTATGGCGGCGGCAACACCGCCATGGACGCGGCCCGCACCGCCCGCCGCCTCGGGGTCGAGGAGGCGATGATCATCTACCGCCGCGACCGGGATCATATGCCCGCTCACGCCTTCGAAGCCGACGAGGCCGAGGAGGAGGGGATCAAGATCAACTGGCTGCGCAGCATTCGCCAGCTCGACAACACCAGCATCGAAGTGGAAGTGATGGCGCTGGATGCCGAGGGCAAGCCGGTGCCGACCGGCAAGTTTGAAATCCTGGAAGCGGACTCCCTTATTCTGGCGCTCGGTCAGGAGGTCGATCTCTCGGTGCTTGAGAGCATCCCCGGCGTGCGGGTCAACAAGGAGGGAGTGGTGCAGGTAGCGGGTAACCTGATGACGGATGTGCCGGGCCTGTTTGCCGGTGGCGACATGGTGCCCTCCGAGCGCACCGTCACCATCGCCACCGGCCACGGCAAGAAGGCGGCGCGCCATATGGATGCCTGGCTGCGCGGTCGCCACTACCACAAACCGCTCTCCTACCCGCTGGTGGGGCCGGAACAGCTGCAACTCTGGTTCCAGACCCACGCGCCGGCCAGCAGTCAGCCGGTCAAACCGGCGTGGGCGCGAGATGACTTTGGCGAGATCATCGGCGGGCTGGATGAGGTGGCCGCCCGCTACGAGGCTGCGCGCTGCTACTCCTGCGGCAACTGCTTCGAGTGCGACGGCTGCTATGGCAGCTGCCCCGAGCAGGCCATCGCCAAGCTGGGGCCGGGCAAGGGGTATCAGGTGGATGCCGAGCGCTGCACCGGCTGCGGTGCCTGCCACGACCAGTGCCCTTGTCACGCCATCGAGCTGCGCCAACCGGAGGAGTCCCAATGAAACATGAACTGATCATGGTCGATGGCAACGAAGCCGCGGCCCGGGTGGCGTACCAGCTGAGTGAAGTGTGTGCCATCTACCCCATCACCCCGAGCTCGACCATGGCCGAACTGGCCGATGCCTGGGCGGCGGAGGGGCAGACCAACCTGTGGGGCAACATTCCCACCGTAGTGGAGATGCAGAGCGAAGGGGGGGCGGCCGGCACGGTACACGGCGCCCTGCAGGCGGGGGCGCTCGCCACCACCTTCACCGCCAGTCAGGGGCTGATGCTGATGCTGCCCAACATGTACAAGATCGCAGGTGAATTGACCTCGGCGGTGTTCCATGTGGCGGCCCGCTCGCTGGCGGCGCAGGGGCTGTCGATTTTTGGCGACCATCAGGATGTGATGGCGGCGCGCAGCACTGGCTTTGCCATGCTCGCCTCCGGCTCGGTGCAGGAGGCGCAGGACCTGGCCTTGGTTGCCCACAGCGTCACCTTGCAATGCCGGGTGCCCTTTATCCACTTCTTCGACGGTTTCCGTACCTCCCACGAGGTGAACAAGATAGTCGCGTTGCATAAAGATGAGATCCGGGCCCTTATCGACAACGACTGGGTACGCGCCCACCGTGCCCGGGCCCTCAACCCGGATCATCCGGTGATGCGCGGCACCGCCCAGAACCCGGATACCTATTTCCAGTCCCGCGAGAGCGTCAACCCCTTCTACGAGGCGGTACCGGCGAGGGTGCAGCAGTGCATGGACAACTTGGGCGAGCTGACCGGCCGCCACTATCGGCTGGTGGAGTATCACGGCGCGCCCGATGCCACCGACGTCATCGTGCTGATGGGCTCGGGAGCGGCCACCGCCCGCACTACCGTGGATTGGCTCAACCGGCAGGATCGCAAGACCGGGGTACTGGTCATTCGCCTCTATCGCCCCTTCCCGGTACAGGCGCTGCTCGATGCGTTGCCCGAGAGCGTGCGGCGCATGGCTGTGCTGGATCGTACCAAGGAGCCGGGGGCGGGCGGTGAGCCGCTGCTGCTGGATGTACAGAGCGCGCTGATCGACGGCTTGCAGCGCGGCCTTATCAAGCGGTTGCCGTGGCTCAGTGGCGGTCGCTACGGCCTCTCTTCCAAAGAGTTCACCCCCGCCATGTGCGCGGCTGTGTTCGAGGAGCTGGCATCCGATGTGCCGCGCCCGCGCTTTACCGTGGGGATCGTCGATGATGTGTCGGGCCTCAGTCTGGCCTGGCACCCCATCGGTGATCTTGAGCCCGCCAGTCGGGTGCGGGCGCTCTTTTTCGGCCTCGGTGCCGACGGCACCGTGGGCGCCAACAAGAACAGCATCAAGATCATCGGTGAGCTGGAGGGGTTCCACGCCCAGGGCTACTTCGTCTACGACTCCAAGAAGTCGGGCTCGCGCACCGTCTCCCACCTGCGCTTTGGCCCCGAGCCCATCGACGCCCCCTGGCTTATCGAGCAGGCGAGCTTTATCGGTTGCCACCAGTGGGGCTTTGTCGAGTCGGTGGATCTGCTGGAACATGCCGCGGAAGGGGCGACCCTGCTGCTTAATGCCCCCCATGAGGCGGACAAGGTGTGGGACCAGCTGCCCGAGCGGCTGCGTGCCCGTATTCGCGCTCTCGATATTCGCCTCTACTGCATCGACGGCGATCGGGTGGCCGAGCGCAACGGCATGGGCAATCGCATCAACACCATTATGCAGACCTGCTTCTTCGCGTTGGCTGGCATCTTGCCGCGGGATGAGGCGATTGCGCTGATCAAGGAGAGCATCGAGAAGAGCTATGCCCGCAAGGGGCCCGAGGTGGTCGAGCGCAACTTCGCGGCGGTGGATGACACCCTGGCTCATCTGCACCGGGTGGCCATCCCGGCCGGTGAGGAGCAGATCAGCGACTATCCGTTGCCATTGGCTCCCGGCGGCAGCGAGTTTGTCCAGCGGGTCACTGGCGAGATGCTGGCGGGGCGCGGCGATCTGATCCCCGTCTCCATGCTGCCGGTGGATGGCACTTACCCCACCGCCACCAGCCGCTTCGAGAAGCGGGATATCGCCCGCGAGATCCCGATCTGGCACTCCGATATCTGCATCCAGTGTGGCAACTGCGTCTTTGTCTGCCCCCACGCGGCGCTGCGGGCCAAGTTCTACCATCAGGACTGGCTGGCGACCGCCCCCGAGGCCGCTCAGTCGGTGCCCGTCACCGCCAAGGGCTTCCCCGACAGCCGCTACACCTTGCAGCTCTATCCGGAAGATTGTACCGGCTGCGGCCAGTGCGTGCAGGCCTGTCCGGTGCGGGCCGGAGCGGATGAGAGCCATGAAGGCGAGCGGGCCATCGCCATGATGGACAAGGCCCCCCATCTGGCTGGTCAGAAGCAGGCACTGCGCTGGTTCGAAAGCCTGCCCTGGCCTGCCCGCGAGCGGGTGGACTTCTCCACGGTGCGCGGCACCCAGTTCCTCGAACCCCTGTTCGAGTTCTCCGGCGCCTGCGCCGGCTGTGGCGAGACCCCCTATCTCAAGCTGCTGACCCAGTTGTTTGGCGACCGCATGCTGGTGGCCAACGCCACCGGCTGCTCCTCCATCTACGGCGGCAACCTGCCGACCACGCCGTGGGCCAAGAACGGCGAAGGGAAGGGGCCAGCCTGGTCGAACTCCCTGTTTGAGGACAACGCCGAGTTTGGCTTTGGTTTTCGTCTCACCGCCGATCAGCATCACGGTCAGGCGGTGGCGGCCTTGCAGGCGATGAAGGGGGAGCTGGGCGCAGAGCTGGTCGATACCCTGATTAGCGCCCCGCAGCGGCTGGAGTCGGAGATCCGTGCCCAGCGCACCCGGGTCGCGCAAGTGCGCGAGCGGCTGGAGGAGGTGAAATCCGGCAAGGCTCGCGAGCTGCTCTCCTTGATCGATCAGCTGGTGCGCCGTTCGGTCTGGATCATCGGCGGCGATGGCTGGGCCTATGACATCGGCTCGGCGGGGCTCGACCATGTACTCGCCTCCGGCCGCGATGTGAACGTGCTGGTGATGGATACCGAGGTCTACTCCAACACCGGCGGCCAGATGTCGAAATCGACGCCGCTCGGTGCCGTCGCCAAGTTCGCGGCGGGGGGCAAGACGCTGGCCAAGAAGGATGTGGCGTTGCAGGCCATCTCCTACGGCAACGTCTATGTTGCCCGCATCGCCTTTGGTGCCAACCCGCAGCAGGCGCTGCAAGCCTTGCGTGAGGCCGAAGCCTATCCGGGGCCGTCGCTAATCATCGCCTACAGCCACTGTATCGCCCACGGCATCGATATGGAGTTTGGCCTGACCCAGCAAAAACGCGCTGTGGCTTCCGGTCACTGGCCGCTGATGCGCTACAACCCGGTATTGCGCAGATCGGGGCAGAACCCCTTCAGTCTCGACAGCCTGCGCCCCTCCATCCCCCTTGCTACATATCGGCAGGAGGAGACCCGTTATCGGGTGCTGGCCCAGAGCCATCCGGAGGAGGCCGAACGGCTGATGCAGGTGGCACAAAAAGTGGCGTGGCAGAAGTGGGCCACCTACGAGGAGATGGCCACCCGCGAGGCCAGCCAGTTCCATCCGCCGGTGTGATAATGGGGGAGTGAAATATAACCAAGCGGGCCATTGGCCCGCTTTTTATACCGGGCGACAATTGGATGTCACTACTCACTATCTGATAGCAACTACAGGCGTAGCCGTGGTGATATCATGAAAACCAAAGTGATGTGTTGATATGTTAGGATAAGCTGGACAGGATATATGACATATTATGTGATATATGAACAGTTTTCGTATATTGAATAGTCCGCTTTGCTTTATTTTGGAGGCAGTTTGAGATTTTTAAGTTACACGATGGTGTTTTTATTAGGAGTAATCATAGATGCTCCTGATTATCAATTTTTAATAAAGGAAGTAAAATGGACTGATGTTATTACTACGTTCGCCACCGTTGTGGCGACAATTATCGTATATAGGACTTATTCAAGATGGCTAGACTCAAAGAAAAGAGAAGATGCCTATCAGACTTCAAAGGATTATATATCCTGTTTGGTGGACATATCAGAGTCGCTTTATGAACTAATGTCCCCTTTTGAACAATGTGTCCCACAAGCTGGCTGCATACCAATTAATCGTGAGCAGAGTGATTCATTGCTAGCTGGTCGTAACGAAGCTCGTCATAAACTGATGGCAAAGGCTAATAAGTTGGCAAGGACAAAATCAGAGTTGAGCTTTTGGGGGGTAAGCCTAGTTCCGGAATTCGAAAAAAACCATGAGAGCATATTGAAAGAAGTATCTAATGCTTTTGTTGTCGCGGGGGCACTTCAAAGCCAAGTATATTGGTATTACAACGTTGATAAGAGTAAGCAAGCTAGTATGTTTGACGAGTTCTCCAAGTTAAAAGTCAGAGTGTTAAATACTCAAAAGTTTTTAGATTTGAGATATAGACGAAAGTACGCAGGCTTTTTTGTTCACCCAAAATAGAACGGACTATGTAGAAATAATGTTTTTTTGGTGAAAAATATATTGGGTGGTCGGTATTAGAAAAATGTGTAGATAAGAAGGAACGTTAGACAAGGAATGCCTCCAAAGCACGACACAATATACCGCCACTTTGGCATAATCCTCCTATCTACAGCATCAGGCTTCCTTTTCCTACCAAGGCAGGTAAGCTGCGGGGCAAATAGCGTCAAGCAGGAGAAGGGACAATGACAGAACAACATTTCGCCGGGACGATCGGCATTCTGGGGGCGGGGTGGCTCGGGTTGCCGCTGGCGCGGGCTCTGCTGGCGGCAGGCAAGCAGGTCGCGGTGACGGTCAGCAGCGCCGAGAAGGCGGTACGTCTGCGGGGGGAGGGGATCGCTGCCCATCCGCTGACGATTTCTGCCCATATGTCGGATGCGTGGCCCATCCCCTGCGAATCGCTGGTTATCTGCGTACCGCCTAGCAAGACCGATGACTATCCGCAGGCGGTAGCAAAGGCCTGTCAGCTTGCCAAAGCGAGCGGCACCCGGCGAGTGCTGTTTGTCAGCGCCACCTCGGTATGGGGCGCAGGGCAGCAGGAGGGGGAAGAACCCCAACCCCGCCATGCCCGTGGCGAGCGGATGCTGGCAGCGGAGCGGGCGGTGCTGGCGGCCGGTTTCGAGTCGGTGATGATAGTGCGCCCCTCCGGCCTTTATGGCCCGGATCGCCATCCCGGCCGTTTCCTCGCGGGCAAGACCCTGGATGGCGGCGCCCAGTCGGTCAATCTGGTCCATCTGGACGATGTGGTGGCGGCTTGCATGCTGCTGCTGGAGCGGGGCAAGGACGGGGATGTCTTCAACCTGAGCGCGCCGGTGCACCCGCGCCGCGAGCAGTTCTACCCCTTTGCGGCGCGTCAGCAGGGGCTGCCTGTGCCGGTCTTTATCGAGCCTGCCGGTGAATTTCAGCCCATCGACGGCCAGCTGATTTGCCAGCAGATGGGATTCAACTATCGCTGGCCCGATCCGGCCCACTGGTTTGCCGAGCTTGCCGCCTCGGGCAATTGAGGTTTGCCAAGGGGGTGATCGCCCCCTATCATGCCGCCATCCATGAGAGAGAGGCGGTAATGATGGTAGATACAAAACGTCACCCCGATGGGGAGTTGTTGCTGAGAACCCTGGCAATGCCAGCCGATACCAACCCCAATGGTGACATCTTTGGTGGCTGGATCATGTCCCAGATGGATATAGGTGGGGGCATTATGGCCAAGGAGCTGGCAAAAGGACGTATTTGTACCGTATCCGTCGAAGGCATGACCTTCCACAGTCCGGTCAAGGTGGGCGATGTGGTCTGCTGCTACGGCCGCTGCATGAAGATCGGGCGCAGCTCCATGAAGCTCAAGCTGGAGGTGTGGGTCAAGCCGGTACTGCGGGAGAACGATGCCCAGCGTTACTGTGTGACCGAGGGGATCTTCACCTATGTCGCCATCGACGAACAGGGCAAATCCCGCCCGGTTCCGGTGAGTGCCTGATTAAATCAGCCGGGCATTGATGATGGATATTTCCTGCTCAAGCCCGGTTTTTTGCCGTATCATGCGTTCCAGCATCTCTTCCGAGCCCACATATTGCAGGGTGTCAAACAGGCAGAGATCGCATTGAGGGTCCCGTCTTATCTGATAGACGGTGGCCAGCTCCACTTGATGACAATTTCCTTGTTGATCATAAAACGTCACGTTGTACCGAAGTTCTTTCGCCATGAGACAGCGTCCTTCTGGTTGGGTGGAACAGGGACTATCAGCTTAGTCGGCGTGGATGACGTTTGTGATGGTCGCAACAAAAAGCAAAGGCGGGCGGTTGTTAGCCAATGAAAAATAGTTATCGCATTCTTGGCACCTCCCTGCTGACCCTGGGGTTGGTAGGCTGTTTTGAGGTGCCGGATCAGAACCATCTGGTCACTGCTCAAGGGATTGTGCCGGGACTCGACTGCCAGCGTCCGCCGCTGGTAGCGTTGGCGACCACGGCGCTGCCTCGTGAATTCGGGGTGACGGTGTGGAATCTCTACAAGGGCCAGCGCAAAAACTGGCGCGAAGGGATGGACAGTTATGCCAAGGGGCAGGATCTGGTGCTGCTGCAAGAGTCGGCCACCCGTCCCGATATGCTCGACTGGCTGCGGGCCGGTGATTTCCAGTGGCAACAGCTGCAAGCCTTCACCCAGGGCGGCGTGTCGTTCGGGGTGATGACGGTGGCCAAGACCCCGCAGGCGTTCGTCTGTGGCGTGCGCTCCCCCGAGCCCTTGCTGCGCATCCCCAAATCCGGGCTGGTGAGCCTCTATCCGCTGCAGGGCGATCCTGACGGCGTCATGGTCATCAATATCCATGCGGTCAATTTCGAGCTGGGGATGGCCACATTCCGCGAGCAGCTCAACGATCTGACTGCCTTGGTGCGTCGTCATCAGGGGCCGGTGATCCTGGCCGGTGATTTCAACACCTGGAGTGACAAACGTCAGTTCTGGCTGAACAAGCTGGTGGACGAGCTGGGTCTGCAAGAGGCCGTGCCGGTGCCTGACTTGCGTCGCACCGCCTTCGGTCGTCCGCTGGATCACCTCTACTACCGCAATCTGGATTTGGTCGAGGTGAGTTCACCGGCGACCGACAGTTCGGATCACAACCCCATCATTGCGCGCTTTGCCGCCCAGTCTGTGACTCCCTGACAAGAGATGGTGCAATTTCCGCTCATAAAAAAATCCGGCGCCTGATAGCGCCGGATTTTTTTATACGATCTGGCGGTCAACCCGCTCGGGATGACCCGCTGGCATTACTGGTAGAGACCCAGATTCGCTTTGGCGTAGGCTTCGAAATCGGTGCAGCCACCGATGTGCTGCTCATCCAGGAAGATCTGCGGCACGGTATTGACCGGCTTGCCGGCGCTCTTGGCCAGATCTTCTTTGGTGATCCCTTCGGCATGGATATCCACGTAGCGGAATTTGAAGTCATCGCGCTGTTCGGTCAGCTGCTCGGCGATCTGTACGGCACGGACACAGTAGGGGCAACCCGGGCGACCAAAAATCACTGCAAACATATTTTCTCTCCGTTTTTTAAGCCGTTTATGTATGGCCGTTGATATGAGGCAGGCAACAGCATAGCCCTGCCTCGTGGCGACTTGAAGCCGAAATTATCGATACCGTGATTCGAGTGGGCCTATTGGCTCAGCTCTCATCGGCGATCTGGATCGGCTGCTGCTGATAGATGCTCTCCAGCACCCCCTTCTCGAATACAGTCCAGGGCCACGGCGCCTTGCTGGCACGGTAGCGCTCATGGGTGGCCGGATCTTGGGACAGGCCGCGCTGGAACATCACGAACGCCTTGCGCTGGCCGCCCGCAGTGTCGATAAAGCCCACCAGATTGGAGGTGCCGGTGATGGTGCCGGTCTTGGCGTGCACCTTGTTCTTCATCATGGGGGCGGTGACACTGCGCCGCCACGCCAGGGTGCCATCCACCTGGGAGCTTGGCAGCAGCTTGATCAGGCCAAGCTCGGCATCATTTTTCTGGATGAAGTTCAGCACCGACATCATCTGACGGGCGCTGATGAGATTGTGAGCGGAGAGACCGGAGCCGTCAGCCAGGGTGGCATTGCCCAGATCGATCCCGTTCTTGGTCAGGATGGCGCGCACTGCCATGGTGCCGCTGCGATAGCTGCCCGGCTTGTTGTAGTAGTGACGGCCCACGGTTTTAAGGAAGGTGTCGGCATAGAGGTTGTCCGATTTCTTCAGCATCTTGGCGAGCATCACCGGCAGGGAGACCGAGTAGTGGGTACCGAGGGTCTCAGCCCCTTCAGGGGCCTTGTGGGTGACCCGCAGCAGGCCATCATGCTTGATACCGGCACGGTTCATCGCCCAGCGGATGTTGTCCCAGCCCCAGGCTTCCACGTCGTGAATGGCGAAACGCAGACCCTGCGGCTCCTTGTTCGGGGTGATGCAGCCCTTGAGCTCGTAGAAGTTGCCCTTGGCCATGTCCACTTCCAGTGCGCAGAACTGGCGCGCCATATCGCCATAGCTCATCACCTCCACGTTGTCGGCACCGATGCCGATGGGGACGCCGGTAGCTACATTGCCGACCGCCGGTTTGCCAATCTGGGTGGCAGTGATGGTGCCGTAGGCGCAGTTCTTGTCGATGATGACCGAGGAGACGGGAGCGGCGAAGCAGAGGGTCTGATCCCCCCACGACCAGCCGTTGCCGCGTTCGTAGCCGTTGTAGGCGCCGGTGTTGACGTAGACATTGCCCTTGATGCTGGTGACGCCGAGCTGTTTGAACAGGGCCAGCAGATCCATGCGGGAGAGGGTGGGGTCGCCGACGAAGTTGATCCAGATATCGCCGTTGATGGTGTCACCCTGTTTGGCACCGGGTTGGGCCTGAATATCGGTGGCGAAGCGGAAATCGGCACCCAGCTCGAGGCGAGCTGCCAGCGCGGTGAGCACCTTCATGGTGGAGGCGGGGGCGATCATCTGATCCGCGTGGCGGGCGAACTCGACGCCGTTATTGCCCTGCACCATGATGGCGTACTGGCCACCCTGAGGTGGCGTCAGCGGGGCGGCGTGAGCAGCCAGAGAAGAAAAGAGAGCACAAAAACCAATCAACAGCCGCTGCATAACATCCTCTAACGTGACGAAGGGCCCGGCAGTGGTGCCGACCCTGATAATTCAACCCGCCGATGCGGGATCGACGGGATAACGCAATTCATGCCATGTATGCCGGTCGCCATCATGCCATCGAGTTGGCGGTACGATAGCGGCCCTCATAATCAAAAATTTTCTCTTTTATCTGCCAGAAGCGACCCGATTTGCGGGCGATGACAAAATCCGGATGACGGAACTGGCTTTGCGCGGCCAGCACGCTCGCCAGGGTGGCAAATTCAGGCTCCAGCCCCGGGGCGGGCCAATGATGACGCACAAAGTGCTGTTGAAACAAGCGCCGTGCGCCCGGGGAGTGAAATCCGAAGTATTCACTGAGGGTCAGCCCATCCTCATCGTGGTAGGTCACCTCCAGCCGCTCCCCCTGTTTGCCGCGCCCGGCTGTGAGGGTTAGCCCGGCGCAGCGGATCACCATGCAATCCTTGAGATTGAGCGCCTCTTTGAGCTTGTCGTCAGGGTCCACCAGCAGCTGATCGCAGCTCTGGCAGCGGCGGGCGGCGATGTCGTTCTCCGCACCGCAGCCGGGGCAGATCTTGGCGCGAAAGCGGTAGTCGCACTCCTCGCGGTTGCCCTCATCATCTTCAAACAGCCCCTGACAGCGGCGACCGTAGTGCTCGATCACCTTGCCATCCTCGTCGGTTTTGCCCCAGAAGGTGTTGGCAAAGCCGCAGGCGGGGCAGGGCACCTGTACCGGCTCGGTACCGGCGTGGGGGCGGGGCTCCCCCACTTCGGGGGCGAACAGGTTGAAGTTGTTGCCCGCATAGTCGAGCACCAGACAATCGCTCTTGCCCGGCGAGAGACGCAGGCCCCGCCCGACGATCTGCTGGTAGAGGGAGACCGACTCAGTGGGCCTGAGCATCACGATAAGATCGACATGGGGGGCATCAAAGCCGGTGGTGAGCACCGCCACGTTGACCAGAAACTTGAGCTCGCGCGCCTTGAAGGCGTTGATGAGGGCATCGCGCTCCGGCCCCGGCGTTTCGCCGGTGATAAGGGCCGCCTGCTGGCCTCTGGCGCCCAGCAGGCCGTGAATTTCGCGGGCGTGCTCGACGGTGGCGGCGAAGATCATCACCCCCTGCCGGTCGGCGGCATACTCCAGCACCTGACTCAGGATATGGGGGGTGACCCGCTGCTGGCGTTTGAGCTCGCCGTTGAGATCCGCCTCGCTAAAGAGGCCATTCTCCCGCGCCACCAGCTTGCTGAAGTCGTAGTGGACGATGGGGGCATCCACCATGCGCGGCGGCGTCAGGTAGCCGTTTTTGACCATAAAACGCAAGGGCAGCTCGAACACGCAGTCGCCAAACAGCCGCTCGCCGTGGCTTTTGACCATGCCGTGGTAGTGGCGCCGGTAGATCCAGCCCAGCCCGAGCCGATAGGGGGTCGCGGTGAGGCCGAGGATCTTGAGGGCCGGATTGGCAGCCTTGAGATGGTCGATCACCTGATGGTACTGGCTGTCGTCATCGAGCGAGACCCGATGGCACTCGTCGATGATCAGCAGCGAAAACGCCCCGTCGAAGGCAGCCAGATTGCGCGCTACCGACTGCACCGAGCCAAACACCACCTGGGCGCTTGCCTCCTTGCGATCCAGACCGGCGGCGAAGATGTCGGCCTTGAGCCCCCACGCCTCGTACTTGGCATGGTTCTGCTCCACCAGCTCCTTGACGTGGGCCAGCACCAGCACCCGACCGCGCGCCTTGCGGGCCAGCTCGGCAATCACCAGACTCTTGCCGGCACCAGTTGGCAGCACTACCACGGCGGGATCCGGGTGTTGGCGAAAGTGGCTGATCACGGCATTGACGGCGTCGGTCTGATAGGGTCTGAGAACGAACATGCAGGCTTGGGTATGTCGATGTGGGGTGGTGCAAGATGGCGCCATTATAGGGTGCTTGCCGTCACAAAAACAGCGGGCCGGCATGATGCCGGCCCGCAGGGTGCTTGGGTGCTGATCAATGGAACGGGAAGATGTAGTTCATCCAGCTTGCCATGCGCAGCAGTACTTTGCGCATCACAGATACATGGTGGAAGTAGTGGGTATAGATGGCAGCCTGCCCGCTGGAGCCTGCTATTACCTGATACTTGGCCCACTCGGGGTCGGTGATGGAGATAACCACCGGCAGACGACCCGGGCGCACCGCAGTGGTTTGATCCAGCAGACCGGCGTTGGCCTGCACGTTACCGGCGGCAATGGCCGGAACCACGGCGGTTACCTTGCCTTTGAAGATCTTGCCGGGTACGCCATCGATCACCACTTCGGCCTCATCGCCCACCGCCAGTCGCTGCATGCTGTTCTGCCAGAACCAGCCGACGTAGGCGGTGTCATCCTTGTGGATGAAGGTCATCACCGGACGATACATGAAGGGGGTGGCGATCATGCCGGGGCGCAGGGCCAATTGCACCACATGACCATCGCTCGGGGCATAGACCACGGTTTGGGACTGCTGGTACTTGGCTTCCATCAGCTGGGCCTGCAGATCGTTCAGGGTGGCTTTCTGCTGGTCAATTTGGGCCACGATGTCGTCCACGTTGGCTTGGGTGACGTCGAGGTCACGCTGCTTGCCCACGCCACGGCGCATCAGGTCGCTGGCACGATCCCGATCCAGTCTGGCGGAGCGCAGTCTCGCCTCGATGGACTTGAGGTGCTCGCGGTTGGATTCGACCCGTGCGGTGAGGCTCTCCACTTTCAGGCGGAACGGCTCGTCATCAAGGCGAAACAGCACATCCCCTTTTTTCACCGGCTGGTTGGCCTGTACCGGCACCTCAACCACCCGGCCCTTGACCAGCGGCACTATGGGGGTGGAGACGTAGTAGTTGCGCGCCATCTCGGAGTAGGGGTGGTTGTAGTTCATCAGCATGATCAGGGTGCCGATGAGCAGCACGCCGCCCAGTGCTGCGGTGGGGACGGTCCACTTGTTGAGCGGGATGCGGAAGATTTTGAATATAGCGACACACAGTGCCGTGTAGGTCAGGATCAGTAGCAGGTCCATGGTTTATCCCTGTTGCTCACTCTGTTCGATAGTGTTGATACGGCTCTTCAGATCCGCCAACTCCTGCTTGAGGGCCGCCAGCTCCTCTTCATCTTCTTGCAGCCGCTGGCTAAAGCCCCAGCCGCGATCGGGGCGATAGAGGGTTGCCCAGATCCAGAGGAAGGGCCACAGCACATGCAGGGTAAACAGGCTGACCCAACCTGCCACGTGAATGGCATCCTGATGAGGGTGATTCCGATGTTTGGCAATCTCGTAAGGAATATCATGGATAACGATGACGCCATAAAAAATGACTAGCCCGACAAAGACGAGCAGACCAAGGGCAAAATAATCAAGGGCCATTTATAACCTCCACTGGCATGACGCACAGCTTAATCATGGGGTCCAACAAGCACTAAAGCAATTAAGAATCACACATTTATCGTCAGTTTGCCCGGAATCTTAAAGCTATTCGCTGTATTAAAGCTGAAGCCGTTCGACAGTTGTCTTATTAGTCTTTTTGTCATTAAAAAAGGCGCCATCAGGCGCCTTTTTTGTGCTGCTTTCGCAGCAATTTTTTGCTGTTTTACCCTTCGCTGGTACTGCTGACCAAGGGCTGGCGGAACTTCATCAGGAAGGCCACGGTAATGGCCGCCGTTGCCGTCAGGCCGATGATGGTGGAGGTTCCCATCTCCAGCCCGAACCCGATGGGGGCGTTGGCCAGATAGGTGATCACGACAGCAGTCATGAACATGGCGGGAATGGTGCAGACCCAGTGCAGCTTGCCCTCTTTGATGAGGTAGGCAGCCGCAGCCCACAGCATGATGACAGCGGTGGTCTGGTTGGCCCAGCCAAAGTAGCGCCAGATCACCCCGAATTCAGCCTTGGAGATGATGAAGCCAAGGATAAACATGGGGATGGCGATCAGCAGACGCTTGGCCAGCGGCTTCTGGGTCATCTTCAGGAAGTCCGCCACGATCAGGCGAGCACTGCGAAACGCGGTGTCACCGGAGGTGATGGGCAGGATCACCACGCCGAGGATGGCCAGAATACCGCCCACGGTGCCGAGCAGGCTGGTGGATACTTCGTGTACCACGGCTGCCGGGCCGCCGTTGGCCATGGTGGCGTTGAGTGCTTCGGTGCTGTCGTAGAAGGAGAGACCCAGGGTGCACCAGATAAGGGCGATGATCCCTTCACCGATCATTGCACCGTAGAAGATGAAGCGGCCGGATTTTTCGTTCTGCATGCAGCGCGCCATCAGCGGTGACTGGGTGGCGTGGAAGCCGGATACCGCGCCACAGGCGATGGTGATGAAGAGCAGCGGCCAGAGCGGCAGTTCGGTCGGGTGCAGGTTGGAGAAGTCCATCCCGGTGTTGTAGAAGCCTTTGCCGGAGGCGATCAGGCCAACGATGAGGCCGACCGACATGAAGACCAGCAGGGCGCCGAAGATGGGGTAGAAGCGGCCGATGATCTTGTCGATGGGGACTATGGTCGCGAGGATGTAGTAGGCAAAGATTGCCACGATCCAGTAGACCAGATCGGTGGAGGTGAGGTTGGCGAGCAGCCCTGCCGGGCTCAGCACGAATACCACGCCCACCAGCATCAGCAGCACCACGGCAAACAGGTTCATGAAGTGCTTGGCGGCGGTGCCAAGATGCTCACCGACCACGGTTGGCACCGAGGCCCCCTTGGCGCGTACCGATAGCATGCCGGAGAAGTAGTCATGTACTGCACCGGCGAAGATGCAGCCAAAGACGATCCACAGCATGGCGACCGGGCCGTAGAGGGCACCCAGGATGGGGCCGAAGATAGGGCCGACACCTGCGATGTTGAGCAGTTGAACCAGATAGACTTTCTTGTCCGACATCGGGACATAGTCCACCCCGTCAGCCATGGTGATGGCGGGGGTTTTCAGCTCGGGTTTCGGGCTGAATATCCGTTCGATGAATTTGCCGTATATGAAGTAGCCGGCCACAAGTAAGCCGACACAGAGGAAGAACCAGATCATTGCTACGCTCCTGCATTGTTATTTTTTAGTGTGCAGAGCGAGTCTAAAACGGTTGCGCCTGTCTGGCAGGTGAAACTCCCCGAGCGGCGCTTTGGCGCGCCGAGCGGTCGGCGGCTGTGATCAGGCGCACACTCCGTGGCTCAGTCCAGCCCCAGCTGATCTTTGAGCTCCTTGAGATAGCGACGACTGACCGGCACCCGGGCGCCGCTCGGGGTGACAATCTCTGCCAGCTGGTTATCCAGCAGCCGGATCTCGAAGATGGCGTTGGGGGAGACCAGATACTGGCGGTGGCAGCGCAGCAGCGGGCTCTTTTCTTCCAGCGATTTGAGGGTGAGCTGGGTGTGGAACAGCTCGCCCTGACAGGCCACATGGACCCCGCCCAGATCGGAGAAGGCATACTCCACCTGCGCGATGGGCAGCAGCCTGACCCGATTGTGCAGATAGCCCGGAATATGTTCGATAGTCGGGGCCAGCCGCTCGATGGGCTGCGGGGAGATATCCTGCTTGAGGCGAGCGAGGGTCTTGGCGAGCCGAGCGGGCTCCACCGGTTTGAGCAGGTAGTCGAAGGCGTTCTCTTCAAAGGCCTGAATGGCATATTCGTCAAAAGCGGTGACAAAGACGATGCGGGGCAGGGGGTCGAGCATGGCGACCAGCTCCATGCCGCTCAGCTTGGGCATCTGGATATCGAGGAACACCACATCGGGCTTGAGGCGCTGAATAAGCGGCAGCGCCTCGATGGCGTTGGCCGCTTCCCCCACGATCTCGATGGCAGGATCGCAGGCCAGCTGCTGCCTCAGCTCTTCGCGGGCATAGTGTTCGTCATCGACTATCAGGGTGCGGATCATGGTTGCTCCTTGGGGATGGTGAACGAGACCCGGGTCCACTGTTCCGGCTCGCAGGCAATAGTCACGCCATAGCGCTCGCCAAAGGCGCTTTTCAGTCGCCGATCGACAATGGTCATGCCCAGGCCGTCGCCAGCGGGGTGCGCTTGCCAGGTGCCTGCATTATCTTCCACATGGATGGTGACACTGGTGGGATGCTCATCGGTATAAAGGCGAATGCGCCCTTGCTCCAGAAGGGTCGAGATGCCGTGCTTGATGGCATTCTCGATCAGCGGTTGCAGGGTGAAGCTGGGCAGTCGCAGTGTGGCCACGTGGGGCGGGATCTCGTTTATCACCGTCAGCCGATCGCCAAAGCGGGCCAGCTCGATCTCCAGATAGGATTGGCAGTGCTCCTGCTCTTCCTGCAGGGTCGCAAGGCTGCTCTGGCGCTTGAGGTTCTTGCGAAAAAAGAGCGAAAGATGCAGCAGCAGATCCCGCGCCTTGTCCGGATCGCGCCGGGTGATGGCACTGATGGTGTTGAGGGTGTTGAACAGAAAGTGGGGGTTGATCTGGGCCTGGATAAGTTTCAACTCGGACTGCACCAGCAGCCGCTGATGCTGCTCCAGCCGACCGGCCAGCAACTGCTGTGACAGCAGGTTGGCAATCCCTTCCCCCAGGGTGTGGTTGATCTTGAGAAACAGCCGCTTCTTCGGCTCGTAGAGCTTGATGGTGCCGATCACTCCTTTGTCCCCCTGCAGCGGGATCACCAGCACCGAACCCAGCTGGCATGCGGAGGAGAGGCTGCAGCGATAGGGCTGGCTGTTGCCATCGGCAAACAGCACCTTGTTCTGGGCGATGGCCTGCATGGTGATGGCTGACGCGATGGGGGTACCCGGCAGATGGTGATCTTCGCCGGTGCCGATAAAGGCGAGGATCTGCTCGGTGTCCGTGATGGCGACCGCCCCCACGCCTGTCTCCTCCTGAATGATGCGGGCAATCTTGTTGCTCGCCTCCGGGGTAAAGCCCTGACTCATGATCCCCACTGTGCGGTTGGCGATATTGAGCGCCTTGGCGGAGAAGACCCGGGAGAACTTCTCATACATCCGCTGCTGGTCGCGGATCATGCTGATAAAGAGCGCCGCGCCGCAGGAGTTGGCCAGAATCATCGGGGTGGCGATGGTGCGCACCAGCAGCAGGGATTTGTCGAACGGGGTCGCCACCAGCAGGATGATGACCATCTGCATGATCTCGGCGTAGAGGGTGGTAAAAAAGGCGATGCGCGGTTCAAACAGGGCATCCGTTCGTCCCGAGCGCATCAGGCGCCAGTGCACCATGCCCCCGAGCAACCCCTCGCAGGTGGTGGAGATGGCGCAGGCGAGATCGGTAAATCCCCCCAGCGTATAGCGGTGCAGACCGCCGGTCAGCCCCACCAGAAAGCCCACCAGCGGTCCCCCCAATAATCCCCCCAAGACGGCGCCTACCGCCCGGGTGTTGGCGATGGCATCGTCGATATCGAGGCCTACATAGGTGCCGAGGATACAAAAGCTAGAAAAGATGATGTATATCAGTATCTTGTGAGGTAGTCTCACTGAATAGTTGGCAAGCGGGCGCAGCAGCGGGCTTTTCGAGAAGAGATAGGCGATCACCAGGCTGACGCTCATCTGTTGCAGCAAGGAGAGGACCAACTGCATAAAAAACGCTCCTCATAAGCCAGCTGAAAAAATAGCCAGCCCGTGAATAAGTGTGATCAGGATCTTGTTCTGTTGGCCCAACTGGGCGCAACGGGCCGTCAGTTTGCCAGAACAAGTGGATAAAACCATATTAAATCAGCATGTTAAATTGATATTTGTGTAAGCGGCAGCGGGTTGATATTGATGGATGGAGCATGAATGTATCCGCTGGATACGCCACACGGAGGTGGCATGCTCCGCCCGGCCCCTTGGCTGGGCGTTTTTTATACATGGTCAGTTGGCAACCTTCTGATGGGGGTTTGAGCAATTATTCCGGTTTGTCCAATGAGTTATCCCCAGCTTCTGGGGATAACTCAGAATGCAAAGTAGTAGCAGAAGCGGCGGGTCAGGTTGAAGAACTGCCGTTGTCCCTCATCCAGCTCTTCCTGTTTGATAAAAGCAGTGATGGTGCGTTCATCTTCCCGCAGATCGATCATGGCGACGGCTTCTGGCCGCTGGGCCTTGATATAGGGCAGGATCTTCGGCTTGAGGGGCATGGTGGGTTCGGTAGAGAGCACCAGCGCGATGCTCTCGTCCGAGAGTTTCACCAGTGATCCCGGCGGATAGACCCCCAGTACTTTGACCAGCAACTTGACCAGATTCTGGTCGAACTTCTTCTGGGATAACTTGTAGAGCTGGCTGATGGCCTGACTCGGCGCGGCCGGGTTGCCGCTGTTGCGGGGATGGAGCAGCTCATCGTAGAAGTCGACCAGCCCGATCAACCGCGCCAGCGGCGGGATCTCCCCGCCCTTGATCCCGAGCGGATACCCGCTGCCATCGAGCCGCTCGTGGTGCAGATGGGCGACCTGACGGATTTTCGGTTCAAAGGCGTTGAGCTGGGTCAGCATGTCAAATCCGTACTGGGGATGCATATTGAGGAAGTTCTGCTCGGCCTTGTTGAGATCCCCGCGTTTTTGGGTGATCTGGCTCGGGATCTTCAGTTCACCGATATCGTGGATAAGTCCCGCAAGTCCCGTCTCTTCCAGTTCTATAGGATTCATCCCCAATTCGCGTGCCATCAGCATGGCAATGAAAGCCACATTGAGGCTGTGTTGCAGCAGGATATCGGTGTGGGGGCTGCGAATAAGGTGGAGCCCGAGAGGCCCTTCATGCTGACTGAGGGTGAAGGCGGCATTGCGGACGATCTGGGCGGTATTGGCCAGCCCCTCATCCGGTTTGAGGTTGAGCGCCCCGAGTGCATCGCGCAGCTCACTCATGGACTGGCCAAAGGCCTTGTCGGCGGCGCGCATGGAGCGGCGAAAGGCTTTCTCGTCAAAGGGGGGCGGGCCCGAGGCAATCAGCTCTTCCAGTTCATCAAGATCAGGCCCGGCATCGGGGATATCGCCACGCAACAGTGGCTCGATAGGCAGATCGCTCTTGTCCGGATCCACCATCATCAGGCTCAGATCAAGGTGGCGGATGATATCCAGCTGCTGCTGATCTTTGATTTTGAAGGCATTGAACATAAACGGGTGGTTGGTCCATCCGGTGGGGAGATGGATATAGTGGCCTACCCGCAACTGTTCTATGGAGGCTTGGATCAGTGCCATCGGTTAACCTGCATTTCTGGAATGCCTACTCAACAAGCTAGCAAAATCCGATGGATAGACAACTAAAAATCCATTAAGGGGAGTGGGATCCCCCGCGCTGTGATAAAGCGCACTAGCATCAGAGGGCTCTTAATTTGCTCTTAAGTTTTACTTCCTACGCTGGCCCCGTAGTTTTTGTTGGCTTGACCGGCCCCCTGTACTGCAGGCCGGTATGTAGGAGTTGTTTATGCGTGTAACCCTCGGTGTACTGCAGACCAATCTGCTGCTTGTTCTCTTTTTCGCGCTGGTTCTCAACTGGCCAATCCTGTTGCACTTTTACACGGCGCTCAGTGAGCTGAGTCACGTCAAAGCCGGATTTGTCATTTCGATCCCGCTGGTGCTGATTGCGGCGCTAAATACAGTGTTTATTCCCTTCACGTTCCGGTTTGTGCTCAAGCCGTTTTTTACCGTGCTGATCCTGAGTGGCTCCATCGTCAGTTACGCCATGCTCAAATACGGCGTCATCTTTGATGCCGGCATGATCCAGAACATAGTAGAGACTAACAGCGGTGAGGCGGGGGCCTATTTGAATGGTTCGGTTGCGCTCTGGTTTCTGCTGACCGGGCTGCTGCCTGTTATGGTGCTCTGGTCACTGCGGATCCGCTATCCGGCTCGCTGGTATCAGGGGTTGGCGTTGCGGACGGGTGCACTGGCTATCTCTCTGCTGTTTATCGGGGGCGTCGCGTCACTTTACTATCAGGATTACGCCTCGGTCGGGCGCAACAACAAGTCGCTGGCCAAAGAGATTGTGCCAGCCAACTATGTGCACGGCCTCTACAAGTATGGGCGGGATGTGCTGTTTGCCACGCCGATCCCTTACCAGTATTTGGGGACAGATGCCAGGGTGGTGGCACGGGGAAGCAAGCCGACTTTGATGTTCCTGGTGGTGGGTGAGACGGCGCGCAGCCAGAACTACTCCCTTAACGGGTATGGCAAGGCGACCAACAGCTTTACGGCAAAAGAGCAGGGGGTGGTGTCGTTCAGAGATGTGCGTTCCTGCGGTACGGCCACTGCGGTCTCGGTGCCCTGCATGTTCTCCAACCTCACTCGCCGCGGTTACGATGAACAGCTTGCCAGCTCCCGTGACGGCCTGCTCGATGTGCTGCAACATGCCGGTGTATCTGTGCTGTGGAAAGAGAACGATGGCGGCTGCAAAGGGGTGTGCCGCAATGTACCGACCATCGAGATCCTCCCCAAATCCTATCCTGCGCTCTGTCAGGGGGAGTCCTGCTATGACGAGGTGCTGCTTGAGGGGCTGGATCAGCAGATTGCCGGCATGAAGGGCAACAAGCTGGTGGCTTTTCACCTGATGGGTAGCCATGGCCCGACCTACTATCGCCGCTATCCTGCCACTGATCGGGTATTCGTGCCCGACTGCCCGCGCAGCGACATCGAAAACTGCAGCAACGAAGAGCTGGTCAACACCTATGACAACACCATCCGCTACACCGACAAGGTGGTGGGGCTGCTGATAGACAAGCTCAAGTTGCTGGAGAGCCAGTACGATGTGGGACTGGTCTATCTCTCCGATCACGGCGAATCCCTTGGGGCTATGGGGCTCTATCTGCACGGCACGCCCTACAAGTTTGCGCCGGATGATCAGACCCGGGTGCCGCTGCTGACCTGGTTCTCGCCCCAGTTACAGGCCGATCGCCAGCTTGATATGGGTTGCCTGGCGGCGGAGGCGAGCAGTCAGCGCTTCTCCCATGACAACCTCTTTCACTCCATGCTGGGGATCATGGATGTGCAGACGAGTGTTTACGACAACAAGCTGGATCTGTTCAAGCCATGTCGGGCGGGCTAAACCGCTAGCAAGCACACAATAGAAAACGGCAGCCACTGGCTGCCGTTTTGTTATCTCGCAAGATCAGTGTCTTACTTCTGCTCCATGATGATCTGCAGCAGATCTCCCTCCAGCAGGGCGCGCTTGACCAGCGCAAAGCCGCCATAGGTCGGCTGGTTCTGGAAGCGGGCCTTCACGATGGGCAGGCCACGGTGGAAGCTCGGCAGGGATTGATGCTCGACACAGCGACGAATGGCCGGGAAGAGGAGCTCTTCGGCGGCGGTGATTTCTCCGGCGATCAGCACCTTCTGCGGATTGAACAGGTTGACCGTAATCGCCACCGCCCGTCCCAGATGCTCACCCACGTTCTCGATGACGCTGCGGGCCAGTTCATCGCCCGCCAGCGCCGCCTTGCACACCTCCTGAATGGTGATGTGCTTCTCTTGCAGCACGCTCTGGTGACCGCGGCTGATAAGCTCCTTCACCTTGTCGACAATGGCCTCGTTGGAGGCGATGGTCTCGAGGCAGCCGAAGTTGCCGCAGTGGCAGCGCTTGCCGAGCGGTTCGACCTGGATATGGCCGATCTCGCCGACGTTGCGGTTCTGACCGAGGAACACCTGACCCTTGGTGATGATCCCCGAGCCCGTCCCCTGGTGAACACTCACCAGAATGGAGTCCATGCAGTCGCGGGACTCACCGAAGAAGTGTTCGGCCAGCGCGAGGGAACGGGTGTCGTTACCCACGTAGCAGGGAAGGTTGAAGTGGTTCTCAAGCAGCTTCGCCAGCCCCAGATTGCGGATCTGGTACTTGGGGGTGTAGATGACCATACCGGATTCCGGGTTGACCAGACCCGGCATGGTCAGCGCGATGCTGATGAGGTTGCGACAGCGTTCGCTGTTGGCATCGATGAAGGCGCCAATCTCCCGCAGTAGCATGTCGACCACGGGTTGCTGATCGATCTCGGTCACCTGAATGACGTGCTGGTCGAGCTCCTTGCCATCGAGGTCATAGAGACTCAGTTGCAGGTAGCCGCGGCCCAGCTTGGCAGAGACAAACTGAAAGCGATGTTTGATGGTGGTCAGGGAGATGGCACGCCGCCCGCCTGTTGAGGCTTGCGGAGAGGTCTCCTTGATCAGGCCATGCTCGATCAGTTGCCGGGTTATTTTGGTCACGCTGGCCGGTGCCAGCTGACTCAACTCGGCAATCTTGACCCGGGAGATGGGGCCTTGCAGGTCGATGAGCCGATACACGGCTGCACTGTTGACCTGCTTGATAAGATCTACGTTTGCTATTTGTCCGCCAGTCATGATGTCACTGTTGTGTGTAGTGTCCGTTAACCACGGTCCCACGGACCGTGAAGTCCTGATCGAAGACAGTGAGGTTGGCTACTTTACCGACCTGGATACTACCGAGACATGAGTCCCATCCAATGGCGCGAGCGGGGTAGAGGCTGGCCATTCTCAGTGCTTCATCGAGCGGTAATCCGACCTGCTTGACCAGATTTTCCACCCCCTCAATCATGGTGAGGGAGGAACCGCCGAGTGTACCATTCTCGTCGACACACTGACCATCGCGTAAAAAGACGGTGGTGCCACAAAAATCAAATTTCTCAAAGCCTTCCGGCGCTCCGGCTGCTGCGGTGGCATCGGTGACCAGCACCAGTCGCTCCCCCAGCGCCTTGTGAGCAAGACGCACGTTGGCCCAGTGCACATGGTGGCCATCGACGATGATGCCCGCGTAGACATCCTTGCGATCATAGATGGCGCCCACGACGCCCGGTTCGCGACCGTTGAGGGTCGGGGTCATGGCGTTGTAGAGGTGGGTCGCAAAGCGAATACCGTTATCGAACCCGGCCATGGCCTGATCGTAACTGGCGGCAGTGTGACCGGCCGAGACCAGAATGCCCGCTTCCACCAGACGGCGGATATGGGCCGGTTCGTTGCGCTCCGGAGCCAGGGTGATTTTGGTGATGGCATCCGCGTTGGCGCAGAAGAAGTCGATCATCTCGTCCGCTGGCTGGCGAATTTGCGCGGCAGGGTGGATCCCCTTGCGCTTGAGGTTGGTGTAAGGCCCTTCCAGATGGACGCCCAGCACCTCGTTGGGGTGTGCAGCCATGTAGTCACGGGTCACCGCAACGGCCTGCTTCATATCCGCATCCGGACTGGTGATCAGGGTCGGCAGGAAGCTGGTGGTACCGGATTTGAGGTTGGCCGCCTGCATGGTTGCCAGGGTCTCGACCGTGATGTCTGTGTTGAACATCACCCCGCCACAGCCGTTGAGCTGCACATCGATAAAACCGGCGGTCAGGTTGGCGCCTTTGAGGTCAATCTGCTCGATGCCCGCAGGCAGTTCGGCCAGGTGAGAGATGGCGACAATCTTGTCGCCCTCGATAAGCACCCCGTAGCCGGTCAGCACGCAGCTGCCGGTGTAGAGGGTGCAGTTGGTCAATGCGTACATGACGACTCCTTACAGACGGCCGATGTTGGCGGCTTCCAGCTGCTGGAAGTAGCGAACGGTCTTGACCTTGAGCTCCATGGTGGAGGGCTCGTCACACACCATCATTCCCTTCGGATGCAGTTGCAGGGTGGAGATGGTCCACATGTGGTTGACGCTGCCTTCCACGGCGGCCTGCAGGGCCAGTGCCTTGCCGTGACCGGTGACCAGGATCATGATCTCTTCCGCATCCATCAGGGTGCCTACACCCACGGTCAGGGCCAGCTTGGGCACCTGCTCCATGTCGCCACCGAAGAAGCGGGAGTTGGCGATACGGGTATCTTCGGTCAGGGTCTTGACCCGGGTGCGGGAGGAGAGGGAAGAGGCCGGCTCGTTGAATGCGATGTGGCCGTCGTTACCCACGCCACCCATGAACAGGTGGATCTTGCCGTAGGACTTGATCTTGTCTTCGTAGCGCTTGCACTCGGCCACCAGATCCTCTGCATTGCCGTTGAGGATGTTGATGTTCTCGGGACGAATGTCGATGTGGCTGAAGAAGTTGTTGTGCATGAAGCTGTGGTAGCTCTCCGGGTGATCTTCCGGCAGGCCGACGTACTCGTCCATGTTGAAGGTGACCACGTTCTGGAAGCTCACTTCACCGGCTTTGTGCAACTCGATCAGGCGCTTGTAGGTGTTGAGCGGGGTGCCACCGGTGGGCAGGCCCAGTACGAAAGGGCGATCGCTGGTCGGCTTGAACGCGTTGATGCGGTCAACGATGTAACGAGCAGACCACAGGCCTACTTGGCTGGCAGATTTCAACGGGATCAGGCGCATATGGGATACCTCTGTGTCGGGTTGCGACCGGTTTGGCGGTGGCAATTGGCTAAGACGGATTCAAGTTGTTTTATAGCGTAAATAAAGATTGCGAACTAAGCCACATCTATCCACCACCTTTATCTTGTTTGGGTGATAACGATCACGATTATCGGTTTATTAATTTGCGCAGCGAAATAAAAGCCCTAGACTGCCAATCAAGCCTTGATGGCTTATGCGTCAAACGTGATAAGCACTTAATTTCTAGAAAAACATTAACTAAGGAGAGGAACCGTGAACATTCTCGGTTATTTGCAAAAGATCGGCCGTGCCCTGATGGTGCCGGTAGCGGTATTGCCTGCCGCCGCGATCCTGATGGGGGTTGGCTACTGGATTGACCCGAATGGTTGGGGTGGTGACAGTGCGCTGGCTGCCTTCCTGATCAAGGCGGGCGCAGCCATTATCGACAACATGTCCGTACTGTTCGCAGTCGGTGTCGCCTACGGTATGTCCAAGGATAAAGACGGTTCTGCTGCTCTGGCAGGTCTGGTCGGCTTCCTGGTCGTTACCACCCTGCTGAGCCCGGGTGCCGTGGCCCAGATCAAGAGCATCCCGGTGGAGCAGGTTCCTGCCGCGTTTGCCAAGATCAGCAACCAGTTCGTGGGTATCCTGTGTGGTGTTATCGCCGCTGAGCTGTACAACCGCTTCAGCAACGTCGAGCTGCACAAGGCACTCTCCTTCTTCTCCGGTCGTCGTCTGGTACCGATCGTAACCTCCGTGGTGATGATCGTCGTATCATTCATCCTGATGGCCGTATGGCCGGCAATCTACGGTGGTCTGGTCTCCTTCGGTGAGTCCATCGTGAGCCTGGGCTCTACCGGTGCCGGTATCTACGCCTTCTTCAACCGTCTGCTGATCCCGATCGGTCTGCACCACGCCCTGAACTCCGTGTTCTGGTTCAACGTGGCCGGAATCAACGACATCCCGAACTTCCTGGGTGGTCAGGCTACCATCGATGCCGCTCTGGCCGCTGGCAAGAGCCTGGATCAGGTGAAAGGCGTGGTCGGTATGTACCAGGCTGGCTTCTTCCCCATCATGATGTTCGGTCTGCCGGGTGCCGCTCTGGCCATCTACCACTCCGCCAAGAAAGAGAACAAAGAGAAAGTTGCTTCCATCATGATCGCAGCTGCCTTTGCCTCCTTCTTCACCGGTGTTACCGAGCCGCTCGAGTTCTCCTTCATGTTCGTGGCGCCGGTACTGTATGTCATCCACGCCGTACTGACTGGTATCTCCGTGTTCATCGCTGCCTCCATGCAGTGGATGGCCGGTTTCGGTTTCAGTGCCGGTCTGGTGGATATGGTGCTCTCCAGCCGTAACCCGCTGGCGACCAACTGGTACATGCTGATCCCTCAGGGTCTGGTCTTCTTCGGCCTCTACTACACAGTGTTCCGCGTAGTGATTGCCAAGCTGAACCTGAAAACCCCGGGTCGTGAAGATGACGAAGAGACTGCTCCGGCTGCCGCTCAATCTACCAACCGTACCGAGCTGGCCAAGCAATACCTGGAAGTGTTGGGTGGTCAAGAGAACCTGGTCTCCATCGATGCCTGCATCACCCGTCTGCGTCTGACTCTGAAAGACCGCAGCATCGTCGATGAGCGCAAGCTGAAAGCCCTGGGTGCGGCCGGTGTGGTCAAACTCGGTGAGCAGAACCTGCAGGTGATTCTGGGCCCATTGGCCGAAATCATCGCCGGTGAGATGAAAGCCCTGCGTTAATCGAGCGACTCGCTCACCTCAAGTCTAAGTCCATTGTTGACATAACTAAGGGCCCCGCTCAGGGGCCCCATATAAAAAAGCCAAGAAAATCCAACCTTTACTTCAAATGAGAGCAGCAGTTATGAACTTGAAACATTCTCTGTTAGCCATTGCCATGTCTACCGTTTTTGTCAGCCAGGTCCAGGCAGCCGATGCTGCCAAGCAGGCTGTGGTCGACTCCCTCGCCAACAACCTGGTGGTCAAGTATGAAGTGGTCACCAACGACGGTGCCGGTGCCGGCCTCGATTGCCAGGCGCTCGGTTCCGAGTGGGCGAGCTGTGGCGTTGCCAAGCTGCACCTGACCAATACCGGTGCGGACGTGACCTCCAAAGACTGGAGCATCTACGTCTCCTCCATCCGTCGTATCCAGCGTGTGGATAACGACCAGTTCACCATCACTCACCTGACCGGCGATCTCTATCGTTTGACGCCAACCGAGAAGTTCCAGGGCTTTGCCAAGGATGCCACGGTCGAAGTGCCGCTGGTGGTGGAATACTGGGTACTGTTCGAATCTGACATCATGCCGAACTGGTATGTCGCCAGCGAAGGTGCCGAGCCGAAAGTACTGGCCAGCATGAGCAACATCAATGATGCCAGCACCTACGAGAAGCCGATGCCGGCTGATGGCTGGAAGCGTACCAAGGATGACAAGAACATCCTGATGAACAGCGAGACCCGTTTCGCGGCCAACCAGACCAGCACCCTGCTGCCGGCTGGCAAGATTGACAACCAGATCCTGCCGACCCCGATGAAGCAGGTAGTCAAAGCTGGTCCGCAGGTTGACTTCTCCACCATCAAACTCAATGCCTTGGACTTGCCGAGCGATCGCGCCGAGGCCCTGAAGGCTCAACTGACCAAGCTGGGTGTTACCCTCTCCGACACCGGCTACCCGGTGACCATCAAGCTCGGCAGCAAGCTCAAGCAGGCTGAAGGCTATGACATGACCATCGGTCAGAAGGGCACCGTGATCCAGGGTCGCGATATCGACGGGGCATTCTGGGGTGCACAATCCCTGATCTCCCTGCTGGGTGTTGATGACAAGCTGGTGAGCCCGATGACCGTCGAGGATGCGCCGCGCTTTGAATACCGTGGCATGCAGACCGACGTGGCCCGCCACTTCCGCAGTCTGGATACCATGAAGAAGCTGGTTGACCAGATGTCTGCCATGAAGCTCAACGTGCTGCACCTTGGCCTGACTAACGATGAAGGCTGGCGTCTGGAGATCCCGGGTCTGCCGGAGCTGACCCAGGTCGGTAGCCAGCGTTGCCACGACGAGTCCGAAACCAAGTGCCTGATGCCGCAACTGGGTTCCGGCCCGACCAGCGACAACCAGGGTTCCGGTTTCTACAGCAAGTCTGACTACGTGGATCTGGTGCGTTATGCCAAGGCCCGCGGTGTAACCGTGATCCCCGAGATCAACATGCCGGCCCACGCTCGTGCTGCCGTGGTCTCCATGGAAGCGCGCTACAAGCGTCTGATGGCGGAAGGCAAAGAAGCGGAAGCCAACCAGTTCCGTCTGACTGATCCGGCTGACACCTCCAATGTCACCTCCGTCCAGTTCTACGACAAGATGTCCTTCATCAACCCTTGCCAGCCGGGTGCTGCCACCTTCGTGGCCAAGGTAATGGATGAAGTTGCCCAGATGCACCAGGCCGCTGGTCAGCCGCTGACCGCATGGCACTACGGTGGTGATGAGGCGAAGAACATCATGCAGGGCGGTGGCTATCAGGATCCGGCCGTCACCAAGAAAGAAGAGCTGGTCGCCTGGAAAGGTAACGTCGACTCCAGCAAGCAGGACAAGCCGTTTGGCAAGTCACCGATGTGCCAGAAGATGATCGACGAAGGCAAGATCAAGGAAGTGGGCGAGCTGCCGGTTTACTTCGCCAAGGAAGTGGGCCAGATGGTCAAAGACCGCGGCTTCTCTACCCTGCAGGCGTGGGAAGATGGTCTGAAGTACGCCAGTGGTGCCAAGGACTTCGCCACCGACAACACCCGTGTCAACTTCTGGGAAACCCTCTACTGGGGTGGCTTCAACGAAGCGATGAAGTGGGCCCACAAGGGTTACCAAGTGGTGCTGTCCAACCCGGATTACCTCTACTTCGACTTCCCGAACGAAGTACACCCGGCCGAGCGTGGCTACTACTGGGCAACCCGTTTCAACGACACCCGCAAGGTGTTCGCCTTCGCCCCGGAAAACCTGCCGCAGAACGCCGAGACCTCGGTTGACCGCGACGGCAATGCCTTCGTGGCCAAGGGTGACCAGGATCCGGTCAAGTTCAAGGGGATCTCCGGTCAGCAGTGGAGTGAAACTGTGCGTACCGATGCTCAGTACGAGTACATGGTCTACCCGCGTATCTTCTCTGTGGCCGAGCGTGCCTGGCACAAAGGTGGCTTTGAGCTGAACTATGTGAAGGGTCGCGAGTTCTCCGGCGAGACCAAGTTCGTCAACAAGGCCACCCTCAACAAAGAGTGGAACCAGTTTGCCAACGTACTGGGTCAGCGCGTGCTGCCGAAGCTGGATCAGGCCGGTGTTGAATACCGCCTCTCCGTACCGGGTGCCAAGGTAGTGAACGGTGTGCTGGAAGCGAACGTGGATCTGCCGGGTCTGCCCATCCAGTACAGCCTGGACGGTACCAACTGGAGTGCCTATGACGCCGCGGCCAAGCCGAGCGTGAACGGCAAGGTCTACCTGCGTACCACCAGCTTCGATGGCAAACGCACCAGCCGTGTCACCGAACTGAACTGATAGCAGTCAACCGTTAACATGAGGTGGGTCGCAAGACCCGCCTTTCCCAAGGGCGATGGCGCATCGGATTTGGGAAAGGTTGACTGTGCGTGTGAGCCTTTGTTGTGTGTAATTGTCTGTTTTGTGTTTTTCATCACTTTCGGCCCCGCCTAGTGCGGGGCTTTTTTATGCATTTGGGGCGCAATGTGCAAAGCCACGCCGTTTTTAGCGGAGCAATGGCCGGGAAATGGCCCGGAAGTGCCAAATTCAGGTTGAGACAGCGCCCGTAATAAGGGATCATACCCGGCTTGACGGCGGGGGGATGAGGGTGCCAGCCGGCACAACTTCCGCCAGTGACGCTTTTTTGAGGTGAGCCATGAGTCAGGCGAACAGCCCAACTAACTTTATTCGTCAGATCATTGATGAAGATCTGGCCAGCGGTAAGCACAGCAGCGTGCATACCCGTTTTCCGCCCGAGCCGAACGGTTATCTCCATATCGGCCACGCCAAATCCATCTGCCTGAACTTCGGCATCGCCCGCGACTATCAGGGCCAGTGCAACCTGCGTTTCGATGACACCAACCCGGTGAAGGAAGATATCGAGTACGTAGAGTCCATCAAGCAGGACGTACAGTGGCTCGGCTTCCAGTGGAACGGCGAGATTTGCTACTCCTCCGACTATTTCGACAAGCTGCACGGCTACGCCATAGAGCTGATTGAAAAGGGTCTGGCCTATGTGGACGAGCTGACGCCCGAGCAGATGCGCGAGTACCGTGGCACCCTGACTGAAGCTGGCAAGAACAGCCCGTTCCGCGATCGCAGCGTGGAAGAGAACCTGGCGCTGTTTGCCAAGATGAAGAACGGCGAGTTCGCCGAAGGCACCGCCTGCCTGCGCGCCAAGATCGACATGGCATCTCCCTTCATGGTGATGCGTGATCCGGTTATTTACCGCATCAAGTTTGCCCACCACCACCAGACCGGTGACAAGTGGTGCATCTACCCGATGTATGACTTCACCCACTGCATCTCGGACGCGCTGGAAGGGATCACCCACTCCATCTGTACCCTGGAGTTCCAGGACAACCGTCGTCTGTACGACTGGGTGCTGGACAACATCACCATCGACTGCCACCCGCGTCAGTACGAGTTCTCTCGTCTGAACCTCGAATACACCGTCATGTCCAAGCGCAAGCTGAACCTGCTGGTGACCGAGAAGCACGTCGATGGTTGGGATGACCCGCGCATGCTGACCGTCTCCGGTCTGCGTCGCCGTGGTTACACTCCGGCCTCCATTCGCGAGTTCTGCAAGCGCATCGGCGTGACCAAGCAGGACAACATCGTCGAGATGAGCATGCTGGAAGCCTGCATCCGTGAAGACCTCAACGAGAATGCGCCGCGCGCCATGGCCGTGCTGCATCCGGTGAAAGTGGTCATCGAGAATCTGGCTGCCGACGAAGTGCTGACTGCCCCGGCCCACCCGAGCAATGCCGAGATGGGGACCCGCGAGCTGAACTTTACCCGTGAAATCTTCATCGACGAAGCGGACTTCAAAGAAGAGGCGAACAAGCAGTTCAAGCGTCTGGTGCTGGGCAAGGAAGTGCGTCTGCGCAATGCCTATGTGATCAAGGCCGAGCGCATCGAGAAAGATGCCGATGGCAAAGTCACCTGCATCTACTGCTCCTACGACCCCGAGACTCTGGGCAAGGATCCGGCCGATGGCCGCAAGGTGAAAGGGGTGATCCACTGGGTCAGCGCCACTCACTCCCTGCCAGCGGAAGTGCGTCTCTACGACCGTCTGTTCAAGGTGCCGAACCCGGGCGCCGAGGATGACTTCGAAGCCGCGCTGAACCCGGAATCTCTGGTGATCATCGAGGGGGCCCGTGTCGAGGCTTCGCTCAAGAACGCCAAGCCGGAGCAAGCTTACCAGTTCGAGCGTGAAGGTTACTTCTGCGCCGACAACAAGCTCTCCAGCCCGGAGCATCTGGTGTTCAACCGCACCGTTGCCCTGCGCGACTCCTGGGGCAAAGTCGAAGGCTAACTCAGTAGGGCAGGGGAGACCCTGCCCTGTGCGATGCCACGGCCTGCGCCGGACAATAAAAAAGCCAGCTGATGCTGGCTTTTTTATTGTCCATTATCTGCAAGTCGCAGGCGACTTATTCGTCGTGCTTGCACTCACCGGTAGCACAGTGACCGTAGAGGTAGAGGCTGTGATTGGTGAGACGGATATTGAATTTCTTGGCGATCTCGCGCTGACGCTGTTCGATCACCTCGTCGGAGAACTCGATCACCTTGCCGCAGTCGAGGCAAACCAGGTGGTCGTGGTGCTCCTGAGTGGCCAGCTCGAATACCGACTTGCCACCTTCGAAGTGGTGACGGGTAACGATACCGGCATCATCAAACTGGTTGAGAACGCGATAGACGGTAGCGAGACCAATCTCTTCACCCAGGTCGATCAGTCGTTTATAGAGATCTTCGGCGCTGGTGTGCTGGCAGTCCGGCTGTTGCAGGATTTCCAGGATTTTGACCCGGGGCAAGGTGATCTTGAGCCCGGCCTTTTTTAACGCTTGGTTGTTGTCTGCCATATTCTACTTATTCGCATTCTCGAAGGTGGGGTTATTCTGATGGACTGCCGCAGGAATGGCAACCTTGAACTCGCTTGGCCTGTCATTATAGGTCGTAGCCTCCCTAAAAATAAACCCAGCAATTCAAGGGGTTTAGCCATAAATGGCCGGTTGGATTGAAATAATCAATCGTGTCGTCCGACTTGCTGGCATGGCAGATGTTGATAAGATGTAACTTTCATATTTCTGGTCGGATGAGATCCATGGATTGGCTTTTTGACAATGCGGCCTGGGTGCGCCGCGCACTCAACGCTTGGCCCCCCTTCTGGGGCGCCGGTATCAAGATAGAGACCCTGAGCGATGACTTTCGCTACTGTCGGGTGACCCTGAAATCCCGCTGGTGGAACAAGAACGCCAACCGCACTCAGTTTGGCGGCAGCATGTTTGCCATGACGGACCCCATCTATCCGCTGATGCTTATGGGCTACTTCAAGAATCGCTATTACGTCTGGGACAAGGCGGGCAGCATCAACTACATCAAGCCGGGCAAGGGCAAGCTGGTGGCCGAGTTCAACCTGACCGAGGGCAAGTTGGCCGAAATCGTGGCGGCGACTGAAGGTGGCACCAAACACTTCCCCGAATTCGAGGTCACGGTACAGGACAAGAGCGGCGAACTGGTGGCGCAGGTCAAGCGTACCCTCTATGTGCGAGCCAAACCGGAGCACAGAGGTGAATAACAGGAGAGAATAAAGGCCGGTATCGCAACAAGCAGATACAACAAGGGCCCCGTCGGGGCCCTTGTTGTCAGAGGTATGAGGGGAAGCGGATTACTCCAGCTCGCCCAGGCACATCTCTTCGTGCAGCTGCTTGCACCAGCCCTTGACGCGCTCGGCGGTCAGCTCCGGCTGGCGATCTTCATCGATACCCAGACCGACAAAGTGCTTGTCATCGACCAGTGCCTTGGAGGCTTCGAACTCGTAGCCGGCAGTCGGCCAGTGACCGATGATGATGGCGCCTTTGGCTTCAACGATGTCGCGCAGGGTGCCCATGGCGTCGAGGAAGTACTCGGAATAGTCTTCCTGATCACCGCAACCGAAGATGGCGACCAGCTTGTTGGTGAAGTCGATTTCGCCCAGATCGGGGAAGAAGTCGTCCCAGTCGGCCTGTGCTTCGCCGTAGTACCAGGTCGGGATGCCGAACATCAGCAGATCGAAGTTCTCGATGTCGGCCTTGCTGCTCTTGGCGATGTCACGGACTTCAATCAGATTCTTGCCCAGCTCTTTCTGGATCATCTTGGCGACAGCTTCGGTGTTACCGGTATCGCTGCCAAAAAACAGACCTACACTTGCCATAGTGTTTAGTTACCCGTATTTGGTGTTAATGCTTGACGCTCAGACTGCAATATCCACCGCAAAGGCGGATTCAATCTGTTGCTTCAGGATAGATTGGATCAGCTCGGCTCGGCTGATGTTCTGTTGCAACGCAAGTTGGTTCAGGCGCTCCAGCAACTCGGCCTCTACCTTTAACTCTACCCGTTTCAGACCATTCTCCCGATCGCGCTTAAGCTGGTTACGCTTGTTGATCTTGAGCTGGGTCTCGCGGGGGAGTGGGTTGGTCTTTGGCCTGCCGGGGCGCTTCTCGTTTGCGAACAGATCCAGTGTTGTTCGATCAGTTTGCTGTTTGGCCATACATCACAGATGAAAATAAGTTAGCCGAGTCCTGAGCCTTCCCAGCCCAGTTCGATCAGCCCCTTGGCGACAAAACCCGCACAACCCAGAAACAGTACCAACCAGACGATAAAACGACCGAAACGGGGCACGTTGCCGCGTTTGAGCACGTCCTGAATGGCCAGGCCAATCAATATGAAAATGGCCACAAAGAATAACTTGAGGCCCAAACTTTCGATCAGGTCGATATGTTCACTTAGCATGGATTGCGCACACTCCTTATGACGGGCGCACTATATCACAAAGGATTTGAAACTGTTAACCGCCTGTCGACAGGAAATCCACAACCAATTTGTTGAACAGAGCCGGTTTTTCCGCGTGCAACCAGTGGCCGGTACCCGCGATGACACGCACCTTTGCCGCCGGGAATTGGGCCTGTGCCGTCTCGCTGTATTGGGGCTGCATATAGTCAGAATCCCCCCCTTTGATAAAGAGCACCGGCCCTTCGAAGCGATGCTCATCCGCTGGCCAGCCCATGATGTTGGCGTAGTTCCCCTCAAGAGCAGGCACATTGAAGCGCCAACCCCAGCCATGCTCGCCTCTGGCGAACGATTTGAGCAGGAACTGGCGTACCCCGGCGATCTCGATATGCTGCGCCAGCATGGCTTCCGCTTCACTGCGGCTTTGCGGCGGCGTGCGCAGTGTGGCGTTGAGTCCGGCAAAGACATTCTGGTGGCGGGAGTGGGGATAGGCGACCGGCGCCATGTCGGCCACCACCAGCTTGGTCACCCGCTCTGGCGCCAGCTTGGCGACCTGCATCGCCACCTTGCCGCCCATCGAGTGGCCAATCAGGGTCGCTTCGGCAATATTCAGCCGATCCATCAGGGTGAGGATATCGGCCGCTTGCGCCGGATAGCTCATCTCGCTGCTATGAAAGGAGGCGCCGTGGTTGCGCAGATCGACGCTGATGACCCGATAGTGTTCGCAGAGGGCTCGGGCCAGCAGGCCGAGGTTGTCGAGGCTGCCAAACAGGCCGTGGATCAGAATGACCGCCGGGCCCTGACCCTGCTCCTTGAAGTTCAATATGCTGTTTTGTTGCAAAATGACACCTTGTCGGTCGTGGGTGCGTATCGCTGTTTTATTTAACGCACTGGAAAGAAAAGGATTTCGTCCAATGGATTGGGATTTTATGTGGTTTTTTTTCTAAAAAATCCTGTCCGGATTGGCTATCAGTGCGGCTGATCACACACTTGGCCCGCTATTATGCCGTATTCTCGATGAGATTCATGTACATCTGCCAGCCCCTTGCTTGGGCTGTCGGGTTTGCCTATGTATAATCGCCGCATCCGAATTTCGACGAGTCCAGCGCATCCCTATGAAAACCATCGAGCTTGATGACGATCTCTACTTCTATATCGCCAGCCAGACCCGGCACATTGGTGAAAGTGCCTCCGATATCCTGCGCCGTCTGCTGGAACAGCCTGCTCACCAAGGTGTGCCGGTTGCTGAGCCTGTTGCCGTCGCGCAGCCCAGTGCGGTAGCCACCCGGCAAGGGCTGCAAGCCCTGCTCGATTCCGGTGAGCTGCAAAAGGAAGAGAAGTCCATCAACCGCTTTATGCTGGTGCTGAGTACCCTCTACCGGGATAACCCGGAAGGTTTTACCCAGGCCACCGAAATCAAGGGGCGCAAGCGCGTCTATTTCTCGCAGGATCCCGAGGCTCTGCGCGCCAGTGGCAGCACCACCAAGCCCAAGCCGGTACCGGAGACCCCGTTCTGGGTGATCACCAACACCAACACCAGCCGCAAGCAGAACATGGTGGCCCAGCTGATGGCCAGCATGGGCTATGGCGAAGAGGTGATCGCGCAGGTGTGTGGCGCCATTTAACGATTCTTCAAGACTCAGGCCTTGCCCGGCAAGGCCGCCATTACGCAAGGAAAACGCCATGGCTCAGCATTCCCACGCCGGTCAACCGGCCCGTTTAAGCGATCTGACCAACATCCCCCGTCTGGTCAGCGCCTACTACCTCAACAAGCCGGACATGAGCCGCCCCGAGCAGCGAGTTGCCTTCGGTACCTCCGGCCACCGTGGCAGTGCCTTGCACAGCGCCTTTACCGAATCCCATATTCTGGCGGTGACCCAGGCCCTGGTGGAGTATCGCCAGCAGGCCGGCATCACTGGCCCGCTGTTTGTCGGTATGGATACCCACGCCCTGTCCGAATCCGCTTTTGCCAGCGCCGTCGAAGTGCTGGCGGCCAACGGCGTCGAGACCCGCATTCAGGCTGGCCTCGGTTTTACCCCGACCCCGGTCATCTCTCACGCCATCTTGCGCTACAACTCTGGCAAAGAAGGGGCCAGCAAGCCTGTTGCCCGTGCCGACGGCGTGGTGATCACGCCGTCCCACAACCCGCCGGAAGATGGTGGCTTCAAGTACAACCCGCCCCATGGTGGCCCTGCCGAAGGGGAGATCACCAAGTGGGTGGAGGACCGCGCCAACGCCATTCTGGAAGCAGGTCTGGCCGGCGTGAAACGGATGCCGTTCGCCGAGGCCCTCAAGAGCCCGTTCGTGGTCGAGCACGACTATGTCACCCCCTATGTGGATGATCTGAAGAACGTGCTGGACATGGACGCCATCAAGAACGCGGGTATCAAGATCGGTGTCGATCCGCTGGGCGGCTCCGGCGTTGCTTACTGGGACGTTATCGCCAAGACCTACGGCCTGAACATCGAGGTGGTGAACTACAAGGTCGACCCGACCTTCTCCTTCATGACCCTGGATAAAGACGGCAAGATCCGGATGGACTGCTCCAGCCCGTTCGCCATGGCGAGCCTGATTGCCCTTAAAGACAAGTTCGACATCGCCCTTGGCAACGACCCTGACTACGACCGTCACGGTATCGTCACCAAGTCCGGCCTGATGAACCCGAACCACTATCTGGCGGTGGCGATCCAGTATCTGTTTACCCATCGCACCGGCTGGTCTGCCGATGCAGCCGTTGGCAAGACGCTGGTCTCCTCTTCCATGATCGACCGGGTTGCTGGCGAGATTGGCCGCACCCTGAAAGAGGTGCCGGTCGGCTTCAAGTGGTTCGTGGATGGCCTCTACAGCGGCGAGTTCGGCTTTGGCGGCGAGGAGAGCGCGGGCGCCTCCTTCCTGCGCAAAGATGGCACCGTCTGGACCACCGACAAGGATGGTTTCATTCTGGCGCTGCTGGCGGTGGAAATTCTGGCGGTGACCGGCAAGGATCCGCAGGCTCACTACGACGCACTGGAGGCGAAATTCGGCCGCTCCAGCTATCGCCGTATCGACGCCCCGGCCAACAGCGCCCAGAAAGCGGTGCTCTCCAAGCTGGATCCGGCACTGGTAGAAGCCTCCACCCTGGCGGGTGAGCCCATCATCGCCAAGCTGACCAAGGCGCCGGGCAACGATGCCGCCATCGGTGGTCTCAAGGTTGTCACCGAGAACGGCTGGTTCGCGGCGCGCCCCTCCGGCACCGAGTCCATCTACAAGATCTATATGGAGAGCTTCAAGGGCGACGCGCACCTCGACCTCATCCAGCAAGAGGCCCAGCAGATCGTCTCTGCTGCGCTGGCCAAAGCAGGCGTCTAAAACAGGTAGCCACCCTTGAGCCCCTGATGGGGTTGAACGTTGGATATAACAAAGGAGCCATGATGGCTCCTTTTTCATTGTCTGTTTTATGCCAGCGAGTTGTCAGCGTGCTGCCTTCACCGCCAGACCCAGCTGCCACACCGCCATGGCGTAGTGGGTGCTGTGGTTGTAGCGGGTGATGGTGTAGAAGTTGGGCAGGCCGTACCAGTATTGGTAGCCGGTGCCCACATCGAGGCGCAGCAGGCTCGACTCGCTGTGGTTGCCGAGGGTGCTGGTGGGCGTCAGCCCCGCGCGGCGCAGGGTGGCGACCGGGTAGCGGGTCTGAAAGCCATGCTCATAGCCGGGCAGTTGGCCCTGACCGCGCACCGCAACCGGTTGGCCTTTCTCCCAGCCGTGGGCCTTGAAGTAGTTGGCGACGCTGCCGATGGCATCCACCGGGTCCCACAGGTTGGTGTGGCCGTTGCCGTCAAAGTCCACCGCATAGCGCTGGAAGCTGGAGGGCATAAACTGGCCGTAGCCCATGGCGCCCGCATAGGAGCCCTTGGGTTCGGTGGGATCCATCCCCTCATCGCGGGTCATCACCAGGAAGGCTTCCAATTCGCTCGTGAAGAACTCGGCCCGGCGCGGGTAATCAAACGCCAGCGTGGCCAGTGCATCCAGAATGCGGGTCTTGCCCATCACTCGGCCCCAGCGGGTCTCGACCCCGATAATGCCGACGATGATCTCCGGCGGCACCCCGTAGATCTGCTCCGCCCGGTTCAGCTCGCTTGCGTATTCACGCCAGAAGTTGACGCCGTTCTGTACGTTGTCGGGGGTGATGAACTTGGCGCGATAGCGGTTCCAGGCACCGGTCGGGCCGGTGGGTTTGGCGGTGGTCGGTGCCTGGGCATCCATCAGGCGGATGATCCAGTCGTAACGCTCTGCCTGTGCCAGCACCTGATGCAGCTGGGCGTTGTCAAAACCGTGCTTCTCGACCATTTTCTGGACGAACCGGTCCACGTTGGGGCGATTGGCGAAGTCCCCCTTGCTAACCCCTTGTGTATAAACGGGTTTGCTCGATGGCGCCTGATTGATAAAGGCGCTCTTGGGTTGGGGGACGACCACGGGTTTTGGCGCGGGGGCGCTGCTGCAGCCACCGAGCAGGGGGAATAATGACAGAGTGAGAAGAGAGGCAAGGCGACGCATAGGGTTCTCAAAGAGACTGATAAAAGTGTCGCAATGGTAAAACATTGTCATCCCCGTGCAAGTGTTCCGTGCGCCTTGTTTGCCGCCACTTCATCGTGCGATGGATTAGCCCTCCGGTGAGGGCTGTGCTGTTTAGGGCTGGGGGGGACGCAGGGTGTGGTAGCCGCTCCAGAGTCGGGTCAGGGTGGTGATGGCGCAGAGCAGGGCAAAGCCGTAGGCGAGCGGGGCGAAGGCGGCGGGCCACAGGCACATCAGCACAAAGAGGGCGATGGTCTCGCTCCCCTCGGTGAGGCCGCCCAGATAGTAGAGGGATTTGTGGTGGTAGACCGGATTGTCGATCCCCCGCTTGCCCGCCATGATGGCAAACGCCAGAAAGCTCGAGCCGGTGCCCATAAAGGCAAACAGCAGGGTGGCGGCGGGCAGCGCATTGGCAGGGGCGGCGAGGGCAAAGCCCAGCACCACGGCGGCGTAGAAGATAAAATCCAGCGTGATGTCGAGAAAGCCGCCGCAGTCGGTGATGCCGGTTTCCCGTGCCACGGCGCCGTCGAGCCCGTCCAGCAGCCGGTTGAGCAGGATGGCCACAAGCGCCCATGAATAACAGCCAAAGGCCAGCAGCGGCAGCGCCAGCATGCCGATGGCAAAGCCGGTGAGGCTCACCTGATTGGCACTGATCCTGGCGCGACAGAGCGGCTTGGCAAGCTGGGTGAGGGGGCTGCGGATCACGGGGATCAGATGGCGATCAAACAAGGTGAACACTCCTCGGTTAACAGTGGCATTCGGTGAGGTTGAGTATGGTGCCCGGCGCGTCTTCCGCATCGTGGGTCACCAGAATGGCGGGAATGGCCAGCGCCTTGATCTGGGCGAACACCAGCTGGCGAAAGGCGGCCCGCAGCGGCTTGTCGAGGCGGGAGAAGGGCTCGTCCAGCAGCAGGGCGTCGGGTTCCGCCAACAGCGCCCGCAGCAGACTGACCCGCGCCCGCTGACCCCCTGACAGCAACTGCGGCAGCTTGTCAGCCTGATCCGCCAGCGCGACTTGTGCCAATGCGGTCAGTGCCTTTTCCCGCCGTGCGTGTTTTCCCTTGATGGTCGCAGGCATACCGAACATCAGGTTCTCCGCCACCGTCAAATGGTCGAACAGCAGGTCATCCTGAAACAGCATGCCGATGCGCCTCGCTTGCGCAGGCAAGGTGTTGAGTGGCCGCTCGCCGAGCCTTATCTCCCCCTCAAGCCGGATCGGGCCATTTTCTGTCTGCGCGCCCGGCAGTACTCCGGCCAGCCCTGCCAGTAGGGAACTTTTACCGCAACCGCTCGGCCCCATCAGGGTCAATACCTCGCCGGGGGCCACCTGCAGGGCAGGGAGCGAAAGCAGCAGATTTTCATCAAGGTAAAGTCGAAGAGGCGTGGTGCTCAGCATATGGCTGTTTCCATCATCAGAGTTCATCGTGAGCCGCCCCCCTTGAGCGCCGGATTGATCCGCGCCGGCAGCCAGAGTGCCAGCAGGTAGATAATGAGTGGCAACAGCAGTTGCAGCAGGCCGTATAGACCCGCCAGCCGCCGATTGAGGCCGCTGCCGATGGCCACCGCTTCGGTGGTGATGGTGACCACTCTGCCTGCGCCAAAGAGCAGGGTCGGCAGATACTGGGCCAGACTCACCGCCGCCCCGACGCCGAAGGCAAACAGCAGCGGGCGCGCCAGCAGCGGCGCTTTCACTTGCCACCAGGCTCGCCATGGCGTTGCCCCCAGCAGCAGGGCGCTCTGGGTGATCCGTGGATCGAACTGGCGATAGGGGCCGTGCAGACACAAATAGGCATAGGGAAAGACAAACAGCAGCTGGCTCCAGAGCACCCAGCCCCAGCCAATGCCGCTGCTTATCGAGTCATGTGCAAGCCAGTCCAGCCCGAGCCGGATGCCAAACAGCAGGCTCGCCTGCGGCAGCAACAGCGGCAGGCAGATAAGCCAGAGCGGCCAGGGGCGGCGGCCGGCTTGTGCCTCCAGACTCAGCACCGTCATCACCAGTGCAAGGATCCCGCTCGCCAGCGCCAGCAGTGCGCTGGTTGTCAGCAGCGGCGATAGAGTCGGCAGCAGTTCGAGCCAATAGCGGCCGCTCCACTGGCTGGGCCAGAGGGCGGGAAAGGGCCAGCGGCGCGCCAGCGACCAGAGCAGCAGGGCCGCCAGCACCGCCAGATTGAGGGTGATCAGAGTGAATGCAAAGCCCGCTGCGAGCCGGTTGGCAAAGGAATGGGGCGCCGACCGTTTGCCATCGAGCCAGCAGCCTTTGCCCACCTCTTGATGACACCACTCCAGTAATCTGAGCAGGGCGATCAACAGCGCGGTGATGGCTAGCAGCAGCAGGGCGCCGCTGGCGGTGGCGCCGCGCCAGAGCAGATCCGGGTCCTGATACCAGAGCCACAACCGCACCGCCAGCGGGGCGGGGGCATCGGGCCCGAGCAGTTGGGCGAGATCCACCACCGCCACACCGTAGGCCGCCACCGCATAGATGGGCAGGCGCAGGGCAGGCCAGAGCGCCGGCAGCAGCAGGCGCCACCAGGTCTGGGGGGCGCTAAAACCGAGGCTCGCCCCTAGCCACTGCTGGCGTGCCAGCAGGATGGGTTGCTGCGCGGCCATCGCCATCAGCAGCAAAAAGGGGGTCTCCTTGAAAACGAGCAGTGCAATCAGCCCGAGCCCCCAAGGGTCGCGGATGGTCTGCCAATCGGGGGGGAAATCAAACCCCGTCAGCGCTGGCGAGACGAGCCGCAGCAGCCAGCCAGAGGGGGCGAGCAGAAAGGCAAAGCCGATGGCAAAGGCGACGTGGGGCATGGCCAGCATGGGCGAGAGCAGGCGACGGAGCAGCCCGAAAGCCCGGCTGTTGCTGTGGGCCAGCAGCAGGGCGGTCAACAGCAGGCTACCGAGGGTCGAGGCGGCGCCAATCCACAGGCTCAGCGCAGCGGAGTGCCACAGGCCAGGCTGGGCCAGCAGCAAGGCAAGATGAGAGGTGGTCATCCCCTCCATCAGCAGTTGCCACAGCCCCGCCAGCAGAGGGATGACGAAGATCGCCAGATAAATGACCGCCATCCCAATACTCATAATGGGGTGGCGTGTCAACCGGCGCCACGGTCGGGAGCGGGAAAGCGGGTGACCAGCGGCACTCATCAGTGACCGTAACGCTCGGCCCAGGCCGCTTCCAGTTTGAGCTGCCAGCTGGGGTGAGGTTCGGCCACCGCTTTGAAGCGCAGCGCCGGTTGCCCTTTGGCGGAGTCAGGCAGCACATCGGCCCGCAGCACGCTGGGATCACCCCAGAAGGCCGGATTGGCCTTGCGCGCCTGCGCCGCCGGGCTCAGCAGGAAGTTGGCCACCACCTTGGCCCCCGCGCGGGCGTTGGCGTTAAAGGGGATGGCGAGAAAGTGGCTGTTGGTGAGCGCGCCTTTGCTCATGGCGACCGCCTCCACGCTGGGGGGCAGGGCGCCAATCTGGGCGGCACTTTGCGCCTCCTGCGGATTGAAGCTGATGGCCATGGCCAGTTCGCCATCATCGAGCAGTTGGCGGGTTTCGGCGGCGCTGGTGGGGAACAGTTTGCCCTTGCGCCAGAGCGCCGGGTGCAACTCATCGAGCCAGACCCAGAGCGGGGCGGTGAGCTTGGCAAAGTCGCTCTCGGTCGCCTCCCGATAGAGGGGGGCGGGATCCGGGGTCAACTCCAGCAAGATCTGTTTGAGAAAGCTGGAGCCATGAAACTGGGGCGGCTTGGGATAGGTGAAGCGACCGGGATGGGCCTTGGCCCACGCCAGCAGGGCTGCTGCCGAGGTGGGCGCTCTGGCGACCTCTTCGGTGTCGACCATCAGATTGAGCTGGCCGATGCCCCAGGGGGCTTCCAGCCCTTCAACCGGCAGGGTGAAGTCCTCACTCACCGGCAGGCTGCTGTCGACCAGTGCCATGTTGGGCAGCTCGGTGGTAAAGGGAGCGCCGAGCAGCCCCTGCTCCTTGAGCGCCTTGAAGTTCTCGCCGTTGACCCAGAGCAGATCGATGGGGCCGCCAGCCTGCTTGCCCGCCTGCTTGTTGGCCAGCAGCTGGCTGACGCTCTGGGCAATGTCATCCACCTTCACCTGCACCAGCTTGACCTGATAGTCGCGCGCCAGCTCCTGCCCGGCCCACACCAGATAGGCGTTGATCTCCGGGCTGCCGCCCCAGGCGTTGAAGTAGACGGTCTGCCCCTTCGCCTCCTCAAGGGTCCGTTGCCAGTTGTCAGCAGGAGTGGCTAACAGCGGGCCGCTGGCCAGCAGTGGCAGGGCGCACAGCAGGGCGTTTAGCCGCTGTTTGAGCCAAGAGTTGCGGTGCGAGTTGAGGTGTGAGCCGAGCAGTGAGAATGGCTTGAGCATAAACGTTTCCCTGATTGTCAGGCGCCACGGCGCCAGCGGTGATAACGGGCCAGCAACGCCAGCACCCGGGTGGGCTGGTGGGCCCGTTTCCATTCACCCGCCACATATTTGTTCCCCTCCATCAGGGTGGGGTAGGCGTGAATGGTGCCGAGGATCTTGCCAAGACCGAGGCGGTGACGCATGGCGAGCACAAATTCGGCGATCCGTTCACCGGCGTGAGTGCCCACTATGGTGGCGCCAAGGATAGTATCCTTGCCCGGCACGGTCAGCACCTCGACAAAACCGTGGCGCTCCCCATCGGCAATGGCTCTGTCCAGCTCAGCCAGCTCGAAGCGGGTCGCCTCGAAGGGAATCCCCTGCGCCTCGGCCTCCTTGCGATTGAGGCCGACCCGGGCAATCTCCGGCATGGTGTAGGTGGCCGCCGGAATGACCCGATAGTCGGCCCGAAAGCGTTTGAACTGGCCAAACAGGGCATTGACCGCCGCATACCAGGCCTGATGGGCGGCGAAGTGGGTGAACTGGTAAGGGCCCGCTACGTCTCCCACCGCCAGTATGCTGGGGAAGTTGGTGGCGAGGAAGCCATCGACCGCTATGGTGCCGCGGGGGGCAAGCTCGACTCCCAACTCTTCGAGCCCGAAGCCGCTCACATTGGCGATCCGACCCAGTGCCAGCAGCAGTTGATCCCCTTCCACCACCTGTGTCTCATCGCCCCGGCGCAGTTGCAGCCGGATGGGCAGATCCCCCTCGGTTGCGGGCAGATAGTCGGCTCGTTCGGCGCGCCAGCCGGTGAGTAGCTGCACGCCATCGCGGCTCATCTGCGCGGCCAGCGCATCGGCGACCGCTCGATCTTCGCGGGGCAGCAGTTGCTCCGAGAGTTCCACCAAGGTCACGGGAATGCCGAGCAGGGCGAAGCTCTGGGCCAGCTCGCAGCCGATAGGGCCACCGCCCAGCACCAGTAGGCGGCGCGGCGGGGTGCGCAGTTGCCAGAGGCTATCCGAGGTGAGGTAAGGCACCTGATCCAGCCCCGGCAGCTTGGGCACCAGCGGCCGGGCGCCGGTGGCGATAACGATATGGCGGCTGGCAAGGCGCTGGCCGTTAACCTCCACCTCCCAGGGAGAGACCAGCCGCGCCTCCCCTTCGATGCATTCCACTCCAAGCCCCTGATAGCGCTCTATGGAGTCGTGGGGCTCGACCTCCTTGATAACCTCAGCCACCCGCTCCATCACGGCGGCAAAATCGGCGCGGGAGTGGCTTGGGCTAAAGCCCAGCTCGTCGGCTTTACGCTGCTCTGCGGCAAAGCGGGCGCTTCGGATCAATGCCTTGGAGGGGACACAGCCGCTGTTGAGGCAATCGCCCCCCATCTTGTGTTTCTCGATGAGCGCCACCTTGGCCTTCACCGCTGCCGCGATATAGCTGGTGACCAGCCCACCTGCACCGGCACCGATCACCAGCAGGTTGTAGTCGTAGCGAGCGGGTTTGCGGTAGGGGGAGAGCAAGCGGCGCAGCGCGAGCTTGTCGGTCAATTTCTTGACCAGCCAGGGCATCAGCCCCAGCAGGGTCAACGCGACCATCAGGCCGGGGGAGAGGATATTGCCGGTGCTGGTTAACTGGCCAAGCTCGCTGCCCGCCAGCACATAGACGAAGGTGCCGGGCAGCATGCCAAGCTGGCTGACCCAGTAGTAGGTGCTGACTCTGATGGGGGTGAGCCCCATCAGCAGATTGACCAAAAAGAAGGGGAAGATGGGGATGAGGCGCAGGCTAAGCAGATAGAAGGCCCCCTCCTTCGCCATGCCGGACTGAAAGGTGGCCAGCTTGTCGCCAAAGCGCCGCTCGACCCAGTCGCGCAGCAGAAAGCGGGCGCTGAGAAAAGCCAGGGTTGCGCCTAGGGTGCTGGCGAAAGAGACCAGCAGTAGCCCCCAGCCGACGCCGAACACAGCGCTGCCACCCAGTGTGAGCAAGCTGGCGCCGGGTAGGGAGAGGGCGGTGCTCAGCACATAGATAAGCACGAACAGCAGGCTGGCCGAGACAAAGTGGCCGTCGACCCATTGCGCCACTGCCGCCTGCTGGGCCTGCAAGGCGTCCAGAGTGAGGTAACGGCCAAGATCGAGGGCAAAAAAGGTGCCGATAAGGCTCCCCATCACCAGTGCAAGCAGCAGGCGGGTCCGGTTCATCAGGCGTCCTTGCTGTCTGGCTGGGCAGGGCGTTCCGGTTGCACCGGCAGCTGGCAGAAGCCCTGCGGGGCGATATCGAGGGCGGCGTTGAACTTGGCCGACATGTTCTGGAAGGCGATGAGGCCGGTCAGCTCCACCATGGCGTCGTCGTCAAACCAGGGCTTGAGGCGGGCGGCCTGCTCATCGCTGACCCCATCGAGGCCAGTCATCGCTTCGGTATAGTCGAGCACCGCTTTTTCCCGCTCGTCAAACAAGGGGCTTTCGCGCCAGTTGGCCAGCGCCTCCACTTTCTCGCTGGAACCGGCTCTCTTTACCAAGGTCATGGCGTTGATGTCGACGCAAAAACGGCACCAGTTGAGCTGGGAGACCCGCACCGTCACCAGCGAGCGCAGCACGGGATCTATGGGGGAGCGCTTGCGGTTGATGACGCCATAGAGGGTGGCGACGGCGGCAAAGAGGCGCGGCGAGCGGCCCCAGCACTTGCCCGGAATAAGCACCTGACCATAGTTGCGCTTTTGCAGCCAGAAAAAGGGGCGGATAAACCAGGCATATTCCCGGTCGGGTTTGACCTCAACGCGCATCAGTTACCTTCTTGTTGTTTCACTCTTACGGTTTCAAATTGGGTTTGTAGGCCTGGCCGAGGCGCTCGTTCAGGCGGGTCAGGAAATCCTCGATCCGCGCCCGGTTGGTGCCCAGATCGCTTTGCCCCTGACGGGAGGCTGATCGCATATCGATGCGGGTCTCTTTGGGGCCGGCAAAGACCCGCAGCGCCACATCATCCTGAAAGCCGAACCAGCCGGTGGTAACCACTGCATCCAGACCGTCGGGGCTGGGTCGTACCTGCCAGCCCAGCTCCTGCATCAGCTCCTCAGCCTCAATAACCACCTCTTCGGGGGCAGTATGGGTAAAGAGAGGACCGGGATTTCTTTCAAATGCTTTCAGCGGGGCGTTATTAATTGGCAGCTCCTGCGCTGTTCTGAGCTCTGCCGCCCAGCGTAGCTGGGGGGGATTGTAGGGATCTGTGCTCACATCGTTGATCAGCGGCATGCGCAGCGCCTGTGCCACAAATGTCAGCGGCAGCAGCAGTGGCAAGACGCCAAGGCCGCTGGCGAAGCGGTTGCGGCTCCAGGGCAGGCGCACCAGCAAGATCAGGGAGACAAGGGCTCCGACGAGACAGATCGCAAAACCGATCCACCAGGGCCAGAGATGAAAGCGGCTGCCGAGGGCGCCAGCGAGCGGGAGTAACCAGGCCAGCAGGGGCCACAAGCAAGAGCGGGGCATAGCACGGGATCCATCGTCGAATGTGGACAATGCCGAGAAGGATAAACTTAATTACCTGATAACGTTAGTAAATTGATGAGAGTTTGGCGTGGTTTTGGTCAGTTTTGCGAGGGAGATGCAGAGGTCGGTGAAGCCCGCCTGAGGTGAGCTTCACCGAGAAGATGGTCAGTTGCGATGACTTAGTTGCGATAGAGCACTTTGATCAGATGAAAGCCGAACTTGGTGCGCACCGGCCCCAGCACCTTGAGCAGTTCACCCTTGAAGACGGCATCGTCAAATGCTTTCACCATATCTCCCTTGGAAAATTCTCCCAAATCGCCAAAACGCTTGCCTGAGGGACAGGTAGAGAAGCGCTTGGCCATCTGGCCGAAGTCGGCTCCCTTCTCGATCTTCTCCTTGATCTCCAGACACTGTTTTTCGGTCTTGACCAGAATGTGCTGGGCACAGGCTTTTTTCATCGGGGCGCTCCTGGGAGTGATGGCGAAGGTTGTTAACGCCAAGGGTGGTAGCAAATCGGGGCGCAAGAGTACCCCAATTTGCCACCGGCGTCAGCCATCACAGCCCGCCATTTACCGGCGCTCGTCAGCCCTGTTATTGGCGAGCGCGGGTGGCCAGCATGGCGCGGGGGCGCGCTTGCCAGATGATCTCCAGCCCGAGCAGGGCGTAGAGGCTCCAGATGGCCAGCGGATTGAGCCATTCACCCCCCAGTTGCAGGGTCATCAGGGCGCAACCTGCCAGCAGCAAGGTGATGCCCGGCAGCCGCAAGTGGACGGGCAGGGGGGCCAGCAGCGCCATCGCCAGCAAAATGCCGAGGCCAAACGGCAGGTTCAGGGCGGTAAAGGCCAGCGCCTGCTGGCCACTCATGCCGGTCAGCAGGGCCAGCAGGGCGCTGCAACAGGCGAGGAAGGTGATGAACTCGAGACGATCGGCAATATAGTCAGCCATCTGTTCGCTACGTGCATGCATGATGTGTCTCCTTCAGTTGATGGTTCAAGTGTGAGGGAGGGACGTTCGCAAAGGCAGCGGGATAATTCGATTGTGCTGAACGAGCAATTCTTAATCATCCGCTACGGCGGGCTTTGGCGTGTGCCGGGCCTGTTAAACGGTGAGGGTGGGGCTATGCCGACAAACTCTGTCGTGGTGGGTTTCTGGTTGCAAAGAGAGGAGGAGAGGTGACAAATGGTGCCTGATGGTGGGGTGAGCCTTATTCAGGGCAGATCAATTCGCTTCCATCGGGAAAGCGGGCGGCGTCATTGCCAGCAAAATGTGTGATTTGTGGTCAACCTCTTAAAAGATATGGTGAATTTGCCAATGGCGCCGCGCTGTCGCTGGCCGATGCCTATGTTAGGATAAGGTTCGCCATTTTTCTGGCGCGCATTTTTGTGTCACGGCCATGCACGGCATGGCGTGCTGCGCCGCATTCGGGGTTGGCCCGAAAGGGCGCTGGTTTCCTTCACCACAGATTCAGGAATATTGACCTTTGACAGGATGCATTTCATCCCTGCTGGCAGGGCGTTCACTGTCCGGCCCTGCGTTTCGCCGCGGCCTGCGGGTACTGGGTGTGGGCCTGTTGCTGTCGCTGCTGGCTTCGCCCGCGTTTGCCGCCAAGCTCACCTATCAGGTCAAGGGGTTGAAAGGGGAGAACAAGGATAACGTTGAAGCCTACCTCAATGCCCTGCCGGTCTATCAGGAGCGGCAATACCGCCCGGCCCGTGCAAAAATTACCGAGAGCGTGCAAAAGGCGCTGCAGGTTTATGGCTACTACCAGCCGAAAATCACCCTGAGTCGCGACAAGAAAACCCCGTCCAAAGTGGTGATTGAGGTGGACAAGGGGGAGCCGGTCATCGTCTCCCGCCTCGATATTCTGCTGGAGGGGGATGCGGGCAGCGACGAGCTTTACAGCGCCCTGCTGGACAAGTTGCCCCTCAAAGAGGGGGAGCCCCTCAATCACGCCAAATATGAATCCATCAAGGCGGATCTGGGCAGCCTCGGGCTGGCCCGCGGTTACTTTGATGCCAAGCTGAGCAAGAGTCAGGTCAAGGTGTTCCCGGACAAGGGGACGGCGGAGATCTTTATTCTGTTCGAATCGGGCCATCGCTACCGTTTTGGCGAGATCCGCTACGATGCCACCCCCGAAGCGCTTCACCTTATTCGCCCGCTTATCAACATCAAGAGCGGCGATCCCTATCTTGCCATCCGTCTGGCCGAGATGTCGCAGGATGTCTCCTCCACCAAGCTGTTCCGTCAGGTCGATATCAAGCCGGTATTGAGCGAGGCGAGCAACTATCGGGTGCCCATCGCGGTGACGCTGGATAACCGGGTCGATCACGAAATCGAGACCGGTATCGGTTATGCCACCGACGTAGGGCCGCGGATGAGTGCCACCTGGGAGAAGCCCTGGGTCAACCGCTACGGCCACCGCCTGTTTGCCACCGCCAAGGTGTCGGCGCCGGAGGCAGAGCTCAGCTTCGACTATCAGATCCCGGTGGGCAACCCGCTGCGGGACTACTACTCCATCCAGACCGGCTACCAGTACAAGGACAACAACGATACCCGCTCCGATCTCACTACCATCGGTGTGCACCGCTGGACGCGGCGGCCGGAGAGCTGGGATCGGGACGTCTTTATCCGCCTGGAGAACGAGATCTATACCCAGGGCGCCGACGAGGGGAACAGCTTGCTGCTGATCCCCGGGGTCTCCTGGTCCCGACTGCGGGTGCGCGGCACCCTGGTGCCCGATTGGGGGGATCGCCAGCAGCTGACGCTGGAGTTCTCCGATCCCAGATGGGGTTCCGACATCAGCTTTATGCGGGTGTGGGGGCGCAGCAAGTGGCTGCGTACCCTCGGCGATAACCACAGATTCCTGATGCGGGCAGAGCAGGGGGCCATTATAGGTGACAGCTTCTCGCTGGTGCCGCCGTCTTTGCGCTTCTTTACCGGTGGCGATCAGACAGTGCGCGGCTTTGGTTACGAGAGCATCTCCCCCACCGGGCCGGATGGCAAGCTGACCGGTGGCCGCTACACCAGCGTGGCCAGTCTGGAATACAACTACCGCTTCAGCGAGAAGTGGCTGGGGGCCATGTTTGTGGATGGCGGTACCTCCACCACCGATTACAGCGAGCCCTGGAAAATAGGTACCGGCGTCGGTGTGCGCTGGGTCACCCCCATCGGTCAGGTCAGGCTGGATCTGGCGGTCGGGGTATCGGAGGAGGACAAGCCCTTGCGGCTGCATTTCGCATTGGGGCCTGAATTATGATGTTGTCTAAACGCTTTTTTCTTTGGCCGCTGCGGCTGTATCTTGCGCGGGGGTCTGCATTGTGATCTGGCTAAAACGCATCTTTCTCTGGCTGATGGGGCTGGTGTTCCTGCTGCTCATCGGCGTCAGCCTGCTGGGCTTTACCCATCAGGGCAACAAGTGGTTGTGGCAACAGGCCAAGGGGGCGCTGCCTTCTCTCAAGGGGGAGCTGGTGGCCGGTCAGCTTGGCTATGGCTGGACCCTGGAAGGGGTGGGCTGGCAGGATGAGCTGGTGGATGTCACGGTGGATCGCGCCGTGCTCGACTGGGATCTCGGCAAGTTGCTGCAGGGCAAACTCTGGATCAAATCGCTTGAAGTGACTCATCCGGTGGTGAAGGTGGCCGACTCGGAGCCTGCACCGGAAGAGCCTTCCGAACCCTTTGTCTGGCGCCCGCTGCCACTCAAAATTCAGGTCGACAGCCTCAAGGTGGCCGATCTCGATCTGGCGGTGCCCGGTGTTGCCGTGACCCTGGGGTCCCTCGATATCGGCGCCACCCTCAACCGCAAGGGGCTGATTGTACGCGGCCCGGTGCTTGATAACCTGACGGTGACGCTGGATGACGCGGCACCCGCCAGCGCAGCCAAATCTGCCAAGCAGCCAGCCGCTAACGAGAAGCAAGCCGGTGCTGCGGTGGCGCGCAACGACAAGGCCAGCGCCGAGACAGCCAAACAGGGCAAAGGGGCGCCAGCTGCAAATACGGCAAAGGCTGCCCCCATTCTCCTGCCCGCCATTCATCTTCCTTTCCCCATCAAGCTGGAAGGGGTCAGCGCGACCCGGGTGCAATATAAGCAGGGCGAGTTGATCGAAGGGCTCGACAGGTTGCTGCTGTCGGCCACTGCTGCCGACGATCGCATCGAGGTGCGCGAGCTCTCGCTGCGCCACGCCATGGCCGATCTGGCGCTCAATGGCCACATTCAGCTAAGTGATGACTACCCGCTGGCGGTGACGCTGGATGCCAAGGCCCGCAAGGGACTGCTGGATGGCGAGCTGCAAGGGGAGCAGGCCACGCTGGCGCTGAGCGGTTCGGTCGGCAAGCTGGGGTTGGCGTTGTCGGCCAAGGGGCCGGTCGCCGCCAATCTCAGGGGCTCGCTGGCCGCCCTCGACCCGGATCTCCCTTTTGATCTGGCCCTCGACTGGAAGAGCCTCGGCTGGCCATTTCATAAGCCTGCCAAAGATGAGCCGAGCTATCGGCTGGACAAAGGGAGCCTGACTGCCAAGGGCAAGCTCTCCGGCTACCAGTTTGCCCTCAATACCTCCGGCAAGGGGACCGATGTGCCCCCCTTCAAGCTTGCGCTGGACGGGAAGGGGGATCTGGAGCGGCTCAGCAAGATCGCCTTGCAGCTCAATGCCCTCAAGGGGGAGCTCAAGCTCGATGGCAAGCTCGCCTGGAACAAGGGGATCGAGTGGCAGGGAACCACCATGTTCAAGGGGATCAATCCGGCCGAGCTGCTGCCCGAGCTGAAAGGGACGCTGGCCGGTGAGCTGGAGAGCCGTTTCGTGATGAACGAAGCGGGCCACTGGGAGCTGAAACTGCCCAAGCTCAAGGTGGATGGCAAACTCAACCAGTACCCGCTGGCCCTCAAGGGGGAGCTTAGCGGCAACGACAAGATGGAGTGGCTGATCCCGGCGCTCTCGCTGCAAAGTGGCCCCAACCAGTTGCAGGCCAAGGGCAGTATCAGCAGCGCCCAGTGGAGGCTCGATGCCAACCTGCAGGCTCCCCAGCTGGGGGGCATCTATCCTGGCCTGAAAGGGGATATCAAGGGACAGGTGAAGGTCAGTGGCAATCAGCAGACGCCAAAAATCGATGCGGATCTGGCCTCCGACCGGCTCTACTATGCCGGCACCGACCTGAAGGGCATTAGTCTCAAGGGCAATGCGGTGATCGGCGCCAAACCGGCCGGTGAGCTCGCGTTGTTGGTGGCGCAGCTGAAACAGGGGGATACCAAGCTCAGCCAGCTGGCCCTGAACCTCAGCGGCGATATCAGTCAGCATCTGTTGACCCTGACCATGAAGGGTGACCCTGTTGCCGCCAACCTCAAACTGGGTGGCGGCGTGCGCGGGGATCACTGGCGCGGGGCGCTCTCCGAGTTGCGGCTGAAAACCCCGCTGCGCCGTTGGGACTTGAGCTCCCCCTGGGCACTGGATCTCGATCTGCCGCGTCAGCGGCTGGCGATGGGGGATCTCTGCCTCGGCTCCCAGGGGGCCAGCCTCTGCGTCAAGGGGAGTCAGGTTTCCGCTTCCCAGGGGACTCTGGAGTTTGCCCTGAGCGAGTTTGATCTCAAGCGGCTGCGCCCCTGGTTGCCTGACAACTTCCGCTGGCAGGCGATGCTCTCGGCCGATGGCCGCGCCAGCTGGCGTGGCAATCAGCCGACCCTGCATGCGGTGGTGCGTACCACACCGGGCACTTTTGTGGCAGATGGTCTCAAGACTGATTATCAGCAGCTGGCTCTGGCCCTGGATTTCGAGCGGCAGCAGGCGGCCATTCGCCTCGATTTTGCCTCCAAGCAGATCGGCAATATCGATACCGATCTGCTGATCAGGGAGCCTGCCGGTCGCGGTCTGCTCGGCGGTCAGCTCAAGTTTGACGACCTCAAGCTTAATACCTTTGCGCCGCTCATCCCTGAGGTGCGCTCCCTGCAAGGGATCATCTCCGCCGATGCCCGCTTCGACGGCACCCTGGCGGCGCCCCTGCTGTTTGGCCAGCTCAACCTGCGTGACGGTGAAGTGCAGACTCACTCCGACATGGTGACCCTGACCAAGCTGGTGACCCGCCTCAAGATCGAGGGCAACCGCGCCGAGCTCGATGGCTCCATGCTGGTGGGCAAGGGGCCGCTGGCGTTGGGCGGCTGGCTCAGTTGGGCCAAGATGCCGGTCAGCGGCAGTCTCACCATTCAGGGTAAGGATCTGGAGGCGCAATATCCGGGCATGGGCCGGGTCAGAGTCTCGCCCGATATCGCGGTGTCGCTGGGGGAGGAGACCCGGATTACCGGTCAGGTGGATATTCCCTGGGCGCGCATTCTGGTCAAGAGTCTGCCGGATTCGGCGGTGGCGGTCTCCGACGATGTGACTGTGGTCTATGACGATCTGCCCCCTGCTCCCAAGCAGGCAAGTCTGCCGCTGGCGATGAAGGTGGCGATCCGCCTTGGCAACGATGTTAAGCTCGATGCCATGGGGTTGAAGACAGATGTCTCCGGCGGTCTCAATATCCGTCAGGATCCCGAGAAACCGCTGGCAGGCAACGGCCAGCTGGTGCTGACCAACGGCCGCTTCAAGGCCTATGGTCAGAACCTCATCATCAAGGAGGGGCGGATCCTCTTCTCCGGTCCGCTGGATCGGCCCTTCCTCAACATCGAGGCCAACCGGGATCCCGATACCATAGAAGGTCAGGTGACGGTCGGGGTGCGGGTGACCGGCCCTGCCAGCAAGCCTGAAATCACTGTCTACTCCGAGCCGCAGATGGCGCAGTCGGAACAGCTCTCCTATCTGCTGCGCGGCAAAGGGTTGCAGACCGGCGGTGAGGATGGCGGTTTCAACGGCCTGCTGGTGGCCGGTGCGGTGAGTCAGGCCAACGGCGTGGTGTCGAGCATCGGCGAGTCGCTCGGGATGAGCGATGTCTCCCTCGATACCGCGGGCAGTGGTGACAACACCCAGGTGACGCTGTCGGCCTATCTGCTGCCGGGCTTGCAGTTCCAGTACGGGGTCGGGGTCTTCAGCCCCATCGCCGAATTCAAGCTGCGCTACGAGGTATTGCCACGGCTCTATCTGCAGGCGATGAGCGGGGTGGCTCAGGCGGTCGATATCTTCTATCGCTTTACTCTGTAACGCTTTATCCCGTAACAGGGCTGATATGAACGTAAACGGGAGGCGCATGCCTCCCGTTTTTTTATTGCGCGATCGGCTGCAGGTAAATGGCGATAAGGGACTGGAGGGCAGAGGAATTACGGACTAGGCAGACCAGAAATGCGAAAACCCGGCGCTAGGCCGGGTTTTCTGAATGATGGTGGAGGGAGAAGGATTCGAACCTTCGAAGGCAGAGCCGTCAGATTTACAGTCTGATCCCTTTG